>JAKUNJ010000009.1 GCA_022451965.1 Dehalococcoidia bacterium
TGTATTTAAAGATAATAATTAGATAATACTGATATTTTCTAGTACTTAATGATTATTTCTCTAATTTATGAACTCTACCTCTGTGGATTATCGAATTCACATTTCTTAGATCTTTAATTTCTTTTTCTGGTTTACCATCCACTGAAATTATATTAGCTATTTTACCTGGCTCTATCGATCCAACTTCATTATCTACCCAACAAGACATTGCTGAAAAAATAGTTCCTGATTGAATAGCTTCCATTGGACTCATACCAACAGAAACATGAGAATGTATTTCATCCTGAAAGCTTGTTCCACCTAATTTATAATGTTGCCAAGAAGCATCAGAACCAGCAACAAATTGTATACCTTTGTCCAAAACTTTTTCCCAAACTTTTTGAGAATCATCCCAGTGCTTTTGCCAAACTTCAATTTCAGTTTTTTCTAAGTCAGATAATTCTACTTCCTTTTCTTTTTCCCATAGTTGCCATATTCTATCTCTTCCTTGATGAAGTGTGGGGTTTATGAAAATGCCTTCATCAGCCATTTTATCAGCAAGTTTTTCATCAAATTCTATGACTCCATCTGTATTTACAAATCTACCATGAATTATAGTATCAACCCCTGCTTCAACAGCTATTCTCATTCCTTCGGTATTTACACAGTGAGCTGCGGTATGAACTCCAAATTTATGAGCTTCAAAAACTATAGCTTTCATTTCATCTAAATTAAATGATGGTACTCTTACATTTGAGGTACCAGTACTTCCTCCTGTTGCTGTAATTTTTATCATATCGCTTCCATCTTTTAGAAGACGCCTGACTGAAGCTATACATTCTGTAGGCCCAGTAGCTACTTCTCCAAACCAATTTAAGTGCCCTCCCACTATGGTTATTGGTCTTCCGGACATAATAAGATCAGGCGTTTGAATTATTCCTCTATTTGCAGCTTCCTTAATCATGTAACCTGTCATATTTTTTGCACCTAAATCTCTAAGAGTGGTTACACCTGAATCAAGATGTTTTATAGCATTTTGAGCTCCATTTATTGCTAATAAATTATCGTCAGTCTTTACTAAGACATCACCCGGAGTTCCATCTCCAAAACCAATTAGATGTACGTGGCAATCAACTAAACCAGGAAGTATAGTTCCCTTAAGTTTAAATTTTTCCGCGTTTGAAAACATTTCATGAGATGAAATTTTTTCTGTAGAATCTACACTTATTATTTCAGCATCCTTAACAAGAATAGAAATATCTTTTTCAATAACTTTTCCAGCTACAGTATCAATCATTCTGTTCCCAGAAAAAACTTTTATATTCATTTTTTACACCCTTTGAATATAGATTCTGTTAGTTTAGTAGGTACTATATACCATACTCCCTTTTTCTTTAATTTTAAAGGCTCATCAACAAATTCAACTTTCCAATCTAAATTATTAGAGTCTATTTTATTAAAAGTATCTTTCTCAAGCCCAACAGAACCTTCTGAACCCAATATATGAATTATTTCAGACGGTAAAGGAAATAGCTCAAATGGATCATCAATAGGAGATGACATTTGAATTAGTAAAGAAACTGGTTCAAACTGTGTCTTAATTATTTCCTTGAATGTTTCATCATCACATGATTTATCAATATAATCGGAATAGATATTTTTTTTCAACCAAATATAAAAATCTATAACTTCTTCGATATAAATATCTGACCTAATTGCAAGATTAGAAGTAGAATTGACGTTTCTTCTAGCTTCCATAATTTCAGATCTCAATTCTGATCTCCAGTCTTGTAACTGCGAATAGTCTTCCTCGGACGAACATGCCATAAAAATTGAGAAAAAAGCAATAGATATTAAGAGTATATGTTTTTTAGGCATGACTTTTTAAATTAGACCAGTAAGATTGAGATCCTTTGCATTGTGACAACTGAAAGTTCTTCCTGATTTATCAATTGTTAGTTCTGGATTAGTTTTTTTACATTCATCAGTGGCATATGTACATCTTGGATGAAAATAACATCCTGATGGAGGATTAGAGGGATTTGGAATTTCTCCTATCAAGGTTTTGTGATTCTTAACTAAATCTGGATCAGCTTGTGGAACTGCTGAAATCAAAGCTTCTGTATATGGATGTTTTGGATTTGAAAAAATTTGTTCTGGTGTTCCGTTTTCAACTAATCTCCCTAAATACATAACATTTATTTCATCACTAATCTGTCTTACGATACTAAGATCATGAGAAACAAAAAGATAAGACAATCCAAACTCATCTTGTAGATCCATTAGTAGATTTATTACTTGAGCTTGAACAGAAACATCCAATCCAGAAACAGGTTCATCACATACTATTAAAGATGGATTTAATGCTAAGGCTCTAGCAATTCCAATTCTTTGTCTTTGGCCACCACTAAAAGCATGTGGATATCTAATCATATATTCAGATCTTAATCCTACTTTTTCTAATAACTCTTCGACTCTATCTTGTCTTTCAGACTTATTCTTTACTCCGTTTAATAGTAGAGGTTCACTAACTATTTCAAATAAATTCATTCTAGGATTCAAGGATGAAAAAGGATCTTGAAAAATCATTTGCATTTCTTTTCTCAAGGGTCTTAATTCACTTTCATTTAAGGTTGCTAAATCATGGGAACCGTCACCACTGTTTAGGTGTATTTCACCTTCTGTAGGATCAATGGCCCTTAATATACATTTCGAAATAGTAGTTTTTCCACAACCAGATTCACCAACTAATCCAATTGTTTTCCCACGCGGAATAACAAAAGAAACATCATCAACAGCTTTTACTACTCCAGTAACTTTTTTCATTATTCCTGAGGTAAGTGGATAGTACTTCTTTAAGTTTTTTATTTCTACTATATTTTCATTTTGAGTTTTTGTAACTGACATAATTAACCTACTTGTTGTACAGATGGCAATTTACTAGATGACCATCTTCTATTTTTTCTTGACTAGGGAACTCAACATTACAGGTTCCATCAATGAAGTCTTTACATCTTGGATTGAAAGGACATCCACTAGGCCTAGCCTGAGGATGAGGAATTGTACCTGGAAGAATGGGGAGTCTTTCTCTGTGCCCTGTAGCCAAAGAAGGTATAGAACTGAGAAGTGCTTGAGTATATGGATGTTTAGGATTCTTGAAAACTTGATGAATTGAACCACTTTCTATAACTTTTCCTAAGTACATTACATTTACTTCGTCGGCTAATTCTGCAATAACACCTAGGTCATGAGTTATCATAATTATAGACATCCCATTTTTTTCTTGAAGTTCTTTCAACAAATCTAGTGTTTGGGCTTGCGTGGTAACATCAAGAGCAGTAGTTGGCTCGTCTGCAATAAGTATATCTGGGTTTGTACATAGAGCCATAGCAATCATGGCTCTCTGCCTTTGCCCTCCACTAAGCTCAAATGCATACTGCTTCAATCTTTGCTTTGGATTACTCATACCAACTCTAACTAACCAATCTTCGGCTAATTCCATAGCTTCATTTTTTTCATAATTTAGATGTAACTTGATAGCTTCTGTAATCTGATTACCTACAGTATGAATAGGACTGAAAGATGTCATAGGTTCCTGAAAAATCATCGAAATTCTTCCACCTCTAACTTGCTTTAGTTGCTGATTATTCAGTTTAGTTATATCTTGAGAATTTTCATGATTTTTATCATAAAGAGTCATAGTACCATCTAATATTTTCCCAGGTCGATCAATTAGTCTAAGAATTGACTTAGTTGTTATACTTTTACCACATCCAGATTCTCCAACAATTCCTAGTGTTTTCTTTGGGAATACATCTAAATTAACTCCATCTACAGCCTTAACAATTCCATCAGCAGTGTAAAAATAAGTGTGCAAATTTCTTACCTCTAATAAAGGCAAAGTCTCGCTTTTATTTTTCTTGGTTACCATATTTATACCTCCTGATACGGATCTGCCGCATCTCTAATTCCATCTCCCATGAAATTCAAGGCGAGAATAACTAAAATTACAGCAATCGCTGGAATAAATAACCATGGGAAAGAAGCTACCGACTGAACATTTTGAGCATCTTTTAGCAAAACCCCATAACTTACAGCAGGAGGTCTTAGTCCTAAACCTAAGAAACTCAAGGATGTTTCAGTAACAATCATCAATGGTAAAGACAAAGAAGCTTGAGCAATAATATGGCTGTAAAAAGAGGGAAGCATATGTATAAAAACAATTCTCATAGTTTTGGCACCATTAAGCCTTGCTGCAGTAACAAAATCTTCATCTTTCATCGCAAGGAATCTTCCTCTTATAACTCTTGCTAAATCAGTCCATGCAAATAATGAAATTATTATAGTGATCATGAAATATATTTGATTAATAGTCCAGTCTTCAGGAAAAGCCGAAGATAAACCCATGTATAGAGGAATAGTAGGAACAGATCTTATTATCTCAATTAGTCTTTGTAATATAGAGTCAATTATTCCTCCATAATATCCTGAAATTGCTCCAATAAATATTCCAAATATAATACTTAATGCAACACCAACTAAACCAATAGTCAAAGACACTCTAGTTGCATGCATTGTTCTTGAATAAACGTCTCTACCTTGTTTATCGGTTCCAAATAAATGTATCCATGCATTAGGATCTTTTGTCTCATCTTTCATACCTAAAATATGTCTATTTGTAGTAAATAGTCCCCAAAGTTTATATTCATAACCTTTTGCAAAAAAAGTTATACCTTGAGAATTATCACAATCTTCTTCAAATTCCATTAGGAATGTTTCCATATTTCTTGCACCAGTCACTTCACATGTACTCATAAAATGACCATTATGGAAAAATTTAACTGGTTGAGGTGGCATATAACCTCTAGCAGCTGCATAATCTACAGGTGGGGCTGTTGAAAGAAAATCGGCCATAAGAACAACAACATAAAATAATATAACTACAATTGATGCTGAAAAACCAAGTCTATGTCTCTTAAATCTTCTCCATATCAGCTGTCTTTGAGTTGCTAATTCAACTGAGTTAGCTTGATCTGATGATTCTGGAGCTGAATCATTCTTCGAAAAGATTTTTCCTAGTGAGGATAAAACCATTAGGAGCCACCTGCTTCCAATCGAATTCTTGGATCAACCCACAATAGCAAGAGATCTGATATGAAAGTTCCTACAACAGTCATAAATCCAATAAGTAATATAATACCACCCGCCAAAAACATATCTTGAGCAACTAAAGCCTTAACCAACATAGGTCCAACTGTGGGTAGAGATAATACAACTCCTACAATAATACTTCCAGAAATAAGATAAGGTAGTATATAAGCAGTTAAGCTTATAGCTGGATTAAGAGCTAATCTAACAGGATATTTTAATATTAGCCTCCATTCAGACATACCTTTAGCTCTAGCAGTTATAACGTAAGGTTTACTTAATTCATCAAGTAAATTTGCACGAGTTATTCTCATTAGAGAAGCTGTACCAGCTGTACCTAAAACTACCATCGGTATCCAAATATGGTCAATTAAATCTTTAACTCTACCCCAACTCCATGGGACACCTACATACTCTGGAGAAAATAGCCCCCCAGGGCTAAAATCGAACCAAACAAAAAATAAATACATTGCAATCAATGCAATCATGAAGTCTGGAATTGCTAAACCGACAAATCCTAAGAATGTGAACAAATAATCCCAAACAGAATATTGCTTGACCGCAGAAATAATTCCGAAAGGAATTGCAATTACCCAAATAAAAATTACACACGCAATGGCAAGTACAATAGTTAGTAATAATCTTTCAGATATTACCTCAGTTACTGGCATATTATACTCGAATGAAAAACCTAAACTTTGATCAAATAATATTTGACCCATCCACTTAAAATATTGAACATATAACGGTCTATCTAAACCATAAAATATTCTAAGATTATCAGCTTCTTCAGCATCTACCAAGCTTCCTGTAGCCTGAAGCTGTGCTATGTAAGCTGTTACATAATCTCCTTCAGGAAGATTAATAATAAAAAAAGAAATAAGAGTTACAGCCCATAGAGCTATAAACATAAAAATTGTTCTTCTTATAAGGAAATTCAGCATATAAAACTCTCCAACCCACTCCTGAAAATGAATACTCTTTTGAAATTATCTTACAAAATATATGAAAAGAGGGCACAAAAGGCCCTCTTTTCATATTTAAATAATCAAATGTTGATTATTGGTTTCCGCCTTCTAACCACCATGTCTCAGGGAAACCATTTCCTGAAGTTTGTGCATGGTATGAGAAAGGAAGTGGATTAGGAACGTTTCTTACATTCTTCTTGATTATAGCTGTATATGTAGGCTTGTTCATCACAGTTGTGATTGGGTTTACATTATTACAGTTTAGTTCTACAACCTTTTTAAGATTTTCAGTATACTTTGTTCCGTCACTAACAGCTTCGTCATAAAGTTTCTGCCATTCTCCAATCCATCCGTCTGCATAAGTTCCATCAGCTTGGTGTGCATCAGCTGCAGCTGGAGCAATATATCCTCCACCCGCTACCATACCCAAGTGATTTGGAGTTATGATCGCACCAGCTCTTCCAGATGATTCCCAACTGTTAAGCATGGTTTCGTTATTTTCGAATCTTCCTGACCACAAGCTTCTTTCTTGTGCATCAAGTTTTCCATCGATACCAAGATGCTTTTTCCACATTTCGATAACCATAGAGTCAATACCTTCGTAATCTTCGAATGCTGCTACAGCAACACTGTGAGTTACAACGATTTTTTCTCCTGTTTCAGGCATCAATCTCATGCCGTCAGCATCTTTTTGATCTAATCCAATTGAGTCTAATAAAGCATTAGCTTCTTCTGGATTAAATTCTACGTAGTGTTCTCCAACATAGTGATCTGGATCGTCTGGGTCATCCCATCCTGCACACAGTCCACCAGTTTCTCCTAATCCTAGGAAGAATACTTCGTTAATTTCATCTCTTTCAATACCCATTGATAGAGCTGCTCTAAAGTCTTTATTTTGCAAGAAAGATGCAGTTTCAGTATCTACTGCTCCTCCATCACCTTCCCAAGTTTCATTGATGTAAAGGTTAGCAATACCAGATTCAGGTTGTCTCCAGAATTGAATTCTGTAGTTACCTTTTTCAGAGTTCTCTGTAAATACAGGTAGTTTTGAAAGGTCAATGTGTCTACCTTGAACAGTAAATTCACCAGCAATAGCCTTAAGGTTTAGCACCTCTAGGTTTTCTGCTAGATCAAGAACTACTCCATCCATGTAAGGAAGTTGCTGACCTTCTGTGTCAACACCGTAGTAGAAACAGTTTCTTTCTAGAGCCCATTGATCAGAAGTAATAGGCTTTGTAACTCTCCAAGCAGTCATCATAGGTGAATCAGGGTTAGCGTTAGCATGGTTTAAGAACAACATGTACTTAGCCCAGTTTTCGTAACCAGCAGCTTCTGCTTTAGCATTAGCTTCATCAAGACCTATAACATCAGGATGGTAGTCACTTAAGTAGTGCGAAGGTGCGTAAAGACCAAGACCAGAGTCTCCTCTAGTGTGTGGTCCTGCAACAACAACAGAAGCTAATAAAGTAATTAGTAGACCGTAAGGTTCTTCTGAATTAATTTGTAGAGTTTCTGAATCTACTGCTGTGAATTTTAGCAATTCCCCACCAGACTTCATCCATGAAGGTGGTGTTGGCACTAGATCTTCGTTTTGTACCATATGGTTATACCAAAACATGATGTCTTCAGTAGTCATATCATCTCCATCAGACCATTTTAGGCCTTTTCTTAGAGTTAAAGTGAATTCTGTTGCATCATCATTAATAGTCCAACTTTCAGCAATGTTTGGTTGAACATCTGTCATATTAGTTCCGAAGAACAATATGTGATCTTTCATAGGTCTTTCCATGTTTTGTCCATCAGCAGGACCAGTGAAAGCTCTGTACCAAGTACCACCATATTCTCCAATGCTTTCAGCAGGCTGAATAACAAGTGGGTTTTCAGGTAGTCTTTCTTCTAAAGCAGGAATCTCTCCAGCCTCAGCTTTAGCGGCACACATTGGAGATTCAGAGAATGAACTAGGCATTTCGTCTGAAAGACTTGGCCAAGACACATCTCCTTCTCCTAATCCAGCAGCCTGGTCTTCACCAGTAGCAGCTTTTGAAGTTTCTGAAGTTTCAACAAGCTTTGGCTCTGCTTTAGCAGGCGCAGCCTCTGCAGGCATTGCTTCCTTAGCTTTTTCAGCTGTCATACCAGCATCCTTAGCGGCAGCAGCTGCAGCACTAGCATTTGTAGTGTTTGTAGCTTCTTCAACTTCCTCTTCTGAACAAGCTATTGCAAATAATCCTAAACTTAGAATCATTACACTAACTAGTCCATATCGGAATTTTTTTAACATACATATCCTCCGTAGTTACTTTTTTATTCCACGAACATATAGGACCAATTGACCCTATCGATTTATTATAACTCATATTACTGAAAAAAAATCAACTGTTGGAATTGATTCTTTAGTAATTTATTTCTAATTAGCCAATTAAGTTAGCTAATTAGAAATCGATATATTTAACAATAAATAATTTATTACAAATATATCGATCAATTAACTAGTTTTTGCAGTTCATCTATACCCAATCTGCCAGCGAAAGTTAATGCTATTTCACCATCACTCTCAGTAAATACCCAAGACGGGAAATAGGTGATTCCAAAATGTTCAGATAAGGTGTTTTGATTATCATCATAAATTACAGGATATTGCCAATTTTCATTAAATAACCAATTATCAGGAGGGTAGTTATTTTTTTCTGGATCAGTATGAGTTACGACTAAAACAATATTAACATCCTTATTAATGAGATCAGCTTGATTTATCCACTCAATTACTTCTGGAATTTCTTCTCTACAATATGGGCACCAATGAGCTACAAATAAAAAAATAGTAGGTCTATTATCTGGATATATAACAGAAGACTCTTTATTAATTTGTAATTCAATTATTGGAGAAAAATCTCCTCTAGATACATCTAATCTAGTTTGAGGATCGTAGATTTGAATTTTTTCTCCTGATACTTTGAAATCGCTGTAGTTTTCAAATTCAAGTTCATTAGTACAGCTTATGGATAGAAATAAAAAAATAAATAAAATTAGAGTTCTTTTCATTTATACACCATGCCAATCTTTTGAATTTAGTGATAGTTTCAATCCGTTAGAAATATTCTGAAGAATATTTATATCTTCAATATGCTGTAATCTATCTTGTTTTTCAAACATAGTATTAAGTATAAATTCTTTCATTCCGGGCCAACCATAATGAGGTTCAAAAAAAGATATTTTTTTATTATTATCTGATTTTATCTCTGATTTCATTAGATCAACTTGTACTGTTTCTTTTTCAAAGAATAAGTCTAATATTACGCTCAATTCAGTTTGAGTTTCCATATCAAACTCCCATTCTGCAAAAAAATCTCCATAATCTAAAATAGCCGATCCTTTTGATTCAGTTGGAAATTTAGATTTTGTTACCCCACTACTAGTAACTCTCTTAGGTGCAATATTAAAAATTTTATTGAACACATCAATATACCAAGGAGATGCAGTATATATACTGAAGCCAGGCCACCAGTTGGCTGATAATTTGAGCTTTGCTTTTTCCAAATTTCCAAATTTATTAGTTTCAAACATTTTTCCTAGATAACTTATAATTGGTAAATGTGACATTTCAAGATTAGGTATATAAATATTACTTTTAGAAGACATTTTAGAAATTATCTTTTTAGATTCAGAATTTTCCATTGATAATGGCATTTCAAATATGCAGTCTATATCTCTACTTAGAACATCACTTATAATTTTTCCATGCGATGAATCTGGAACACTTATAATTATCAAATCTAATTGCTTATCATCTATAAGTCGCATGTAGTCTAAGGAAAATTTACAGTCTGTATTATTTATTAAAGTTTTTGCAGTAACTAGAGATTTCTCTGTTTTAGTAGAAACGTGGGAAATATTCAAATTTTCTATTTCCGATAGAACAGGTAAATAAGCATTTTTAACCCATGAACCAAATCCTATTATGCCAATTTTTTTATAAGTCATAAGTAAATTTTATATCATCGAAATATAATTGAGTTATTATTTATTAAATAAAAGTAATCAAAAGAGAAAAATATGAATAATAAGAAATATATAAAAGGTACCAAAATATCAGATATAGATACTCCTTCAATTTTAGTTGATCTTGATATAGCTGAAAATAATATTAAGAAAATGCAAACCTTTGCAGATGAAAATAATGTTTCAATGAGACCGCATTCTAAAACAAATAAAAGTCCATATTGGGCAAAAAAGCAAATAGATCAAGGTGCTATTGGAATTTGTTGTGCAAAGTTAGGTGAAGCGGAAGAAATGGCGACTGGAGGAGTAAAAGAAATACTAATACCAAATCAAATTGTAGGAAAATCAAAAATTCAACGACTAGTAGAAGTAAATAAAATATCAAAAGTTATGGTTGCAGTTGAAAATGAAGACAATATTGAAGAATTATCAGAAGCTTTTGAGAATAATTCCCTGAAATTAGGAGTGATAATCGAAGTAAACGTAGGTATGGATAGGTGTGGAGTTGAACTTGATGAAATTGTTGAATTTACAAATAAGATAAATCAGAAAAAAGGATTATCTTTTGAAGGAATTATGGGGTATGAAGGCCATACTGTGAACATAGATAACTATGAGGAAAGAGTAAACGAAACCAATAAAGCTATGAATAAATTAGTTAAAGCAAAAAACCTGATTGAAGAAAGTGGAGTAGAGGTAAGAATAGTTTCAGCATCAGGAACAGGAACCTATAACATAACATCAAAAATCGATGGAATAACAGAACTACAATGTGGTTCTTATATATTCATGGATGGAAATTATTTGAAAATTTTTGATGATTTTCAACCAGCTCTAACTCTTATGTGTACTGTTGTTTCAAGAAGAGATAATAGAATAGTTATTGATTGTGGATTAAAATCTGTTTCAATGGATCAAGGATTACCTGAGGTTGTATCCCCAAAAGGGATAAAATTAGTAGGTTTATCTGAAGAACATTGTAAATGCATAATAGAAACAGAAGAAGAAAATGAATTAAAAGTAGGTGATAAAATTTTTCTAAGACCAATGCACTCCGATACAACTATAAATTTACATGATGATTATTTTGTTCACAGAAATGGCTTATTAGAAGAATCTGTTCCTATTGTTGGTAGAGGTAAATTCAAATAATGCTAGATTTTCTTATCAAAGGGGTAAGAATAATTGATGGTAACCCTAATAAATCTTATATTGGTGATATAGGAATATTAGAAGATAAAATTATAACTAAAGAGCTAAATAACGTTAAATATAAGGAGCTAATAGATGGTTCTGGGAAAATAATATGTCCTGGATTTATAGATGTTCATTCTCATGATGATTTTAAGGTTGTTACTGATAAAAGGATCTTACATAATTTGTGCCAAGGAATAACTACAATGATTGTTGGAAATTGTGGTTTTGGCGTTTCTCCTTATTTATCAGCCAAAGAACAAATGTCTTCTTTGTATAAAGTTTCAAAATTAGATGACGTTTGGAATAATTTTTCAGAATATTTTGATCTATTAGATAGATACCCAACTTCAATTAATGTAGGCGTATTAATTGGTCATCATACCATTAGAAGAAATTCTCTAAATCTAATGGATAAAATTTATCCTACTGAAGATGAATTAATAAAGATGATAAATTTAGTTGAAGAAGGGATGGAAGCTGGGTGCCTAGGATTTTCTACAGGTTTAGTTTATGAGCCTGGTAGGAATTCTAAAACTGAAGAAATTATTGAAATAACTAAGCCAATTAAAAAATATGAAGGTGTCTATGTTTCACATATGAGAAATGAAGCAGAAGGTTTGTTTGATTCCATAAATGAAACTGCAAATATTGGAATCAACAATCAATTAAAAGTTGAGATATCTCATCTTAAGAGTGTTGGAAAAGATAACTGGGGTAAATCTGAAAAGGCATTAAGTATGATTGATAATTTCTCTGAAAAAGGTTTAGATATTCATGCTGATCAATATCCATATACAGCTAGATCAACTATGCTAAAAGCACTTTTATTAAATGGAACTTTTGATGACTCAAATACAAATAGCCCAATGGGAAAATCTGAGAGTAAAGATGTTTTATTATGTTCTGTACCTGGTGATAAATCAATTGAAGGTAAAACACTAGAAGATATTCAAGAAATCTATGATTTACCAACTGAAGAAACAGTAAAGAAATTGCTTTCAGAAATTTCTGATAAAATTCTTGTGGCTGCATTTGGAATGAATGAAAATGATGTAAGAAATATAATGAAACATCCCAGAGTAATGATAGGTACAGATGGTATTGATGTTGGATCAAAACCTCATCCAAGAGCTTGGGGTACTTATCCTAGAATATTTGATGAATATGTAAAAAATAAAAAAATATTAAACTTTGAAGAAGCAATATATAAAATGACAAAGATGCCTGCTAAAAAATTTAATATAAAATCTAGAGGTGAAATTAAAGAAAATTATTATGCAGATTTAGTTATATTCGATCCAGAAAAAATAAAAGATAATTCTTCCTTTACTGACCCTAAAAAAACACCTACTGGGATTGAATATATTTTTGTAAACGGTAAAAAAGCAATGGAACACAATAAAGAAACAAAAGTTTTTTCTGGAAAAACAATAAAAAATAATTGAGGTAAATAAATGGAAGAAAGTAAAATAAAAATTTTTCTTAGACAAGTAATAAAGTGGGGATTCGTTATTTTTTGCACTTACTTACTTTTTCAGATACTAAGACTTATTTACATTCTTGTCTTTGAGGGTGGGAGAAATCCTTTATAAATTTTGTCTTTTTCTAGCAAAAACTATCTGTGCTTGTCTTTGTCTAGATTTTTCATTTTGTTCACCACTTCTAATATTTATACAACTTGGGCAACTTACTCCTTCTTCATAATAAATTGATTCTTTGTCATTTTTATCAATTGGATTACGACAACCATGACAAAGGTTAAAAGTTCCTTCTTCCGATCCATAATCTAAAGAAACCCTCTCATCAAAAACAAAACATTCACCCTTCCATGAACCATTTTTTTTATCTACAGAGTTTAAATAGTTTATTATTCCACCTCTCAATTGATAAACATTTTCAAATCCAATATCTTTCATGTATGATGATGCCTTTTCACAACGTATGCCTCCTGTACAGTACATGGCAATTTTTTTATTTTTTACTTTTACTAATTCTTTTTCTACGAATTCTATAAAATCAGTAAATCTTTCTGTATTTGGATCTTTAGAATTAGGGAATTTACCAATTACAGTCTCATAAAAATTCCTAACATCAATTATTTCAACATCTTTATTTTTTATAAAATTATCCCAATCCTCAGGATCAATAAATTCTCCTGTATTTGAAGCAAACTTTCCTAAGCCATCAAATGTAACTATTTCAGGTTGTATCTTTACCTTAAGTCTCTTAAATGCATTTGATTTAGAAAAAGAGGTTTTTATATTAGGATTAAAATTTAGCTTATAAATTATGGAAGTAATTTCTTCTATGCTAATTTCAGTTCCACAAATTGTTCCATTTATTCCTTCTTCAGCTAATATAATTGTGCCTTTTATACCAAGCCTCTTACAGTTATTTAATAAAATTTTTTGATTTTCTTTAATATCTAGAAAATCAAAAGTATTAAATTCATAAAAACTTAGTATTTTGTGCATAGAAATCTCTATTTTTATAATATAAAAATCTAAGATAATTATAAATCAAAACGAGGGATGTCGCATGGTAAATAATGAAAAAAAACCTAACATAATTATTATATTTGCTGATGATTTAGGTTACGGAGATCTTGGTTGTTATGGCTCAAAGATTAATTTAACTCCTACTTTAGATAAAATGGCGGAAGAAGGGAAAAAATTCTCTAATTTTTATGTTAGCTCTCCTGTTTGCTCTCCATCTAGAGCTTCATTATTAACTGGATGCTATCCTCAAAGGATAAGTTTTGGAACTTTTGATGGACTAAGAGTATTATTTCCTGGACAAGGAATTGGTCTAAATACAGAAGAAAAAACTATAGCAAAAACACTAAAAGAATCAGGATATAGTACAAAAATTATTGGCAAATGGCACTGTGGAGACCAAGAAGAGTTTCTTCCAACAAACCATGGCTTTGATTCATACTTTGGAATACCTTACAGTAATGATATGGGAAGGCAAGTGAAAATTGAAGATTATCAGCATAATGATTCAAGTTTACACAAAATAACAGAATGGGATCGTCCTCCACTTCCTCTTCTTAGAGATAAAGAAGTTATACAAGAACAACCTGATCAAAGATCTATAGCTGAAAGATATACAGAGGACGCAGTTAAGTTTATAAGAGAAAATAATAACAGCCCTTTTTTCTTATATCTTGCTCATATGCAAGTTCACCTTCCATTATATGCTGCAGAAAAATTTGTAAAAGAATCTAAAAATGGAGATTATGGAGCATGCGTAGCAAGTATCGATTGGTCTACAAAAGTAATTTTTGATGAGTTAAAAGAATTAGGTATTGATGAAAATACAATAGTTATATTTACTAGTGACAATGGATCAAGACTACAAAATCAAGGTGGAAGTAATGGAAATCTAAGAGGAGGTAAGGGTCAAACATGGGATGGAGGTCAAAGGGTACCTTGTATTATTAGGTGGCCTGGAAAAATTAATAAAGGCGAAGAAACAGATAACCTTGCTACAACAATGGATTTTTTGCCCTCAATTACAAAGTTAATTGGAGCTGAACTTCCTAGAAAAAAAATAGACGGTGTAGAAATGTCAGATTTACTTTTTGCTAACGATAATACATCTAAAAGAGATTCCTTTGTTTACTATAATGAAGATGAATTAGAGGCAATAAGATACAAGAATTGGAAATTACATTTCAAAAAAGAAGGAAAAATAATAGATGAATTATATGATTTAGATAATGATATTGGTGAAGAATCTAATTTGTTTGATAATAATAAAGAAATAGTCAAAGAATTATCAAATTTAGCAGATGAATATCGAAAAAATCTAGGAGATAAATCCTTAAACATAGTAGGAAAAGAGGTAAGGCCTGCCAGTGAGATTGAAAACCCAAAACCACTAACTGAATTTGATGAAAATCATCCATACATGTATGCAGAATACGATAAAGGTGAAAGAGGATAAAAATAGGAGAAATATATGAATAATAAAAGACCAAATATAATACTTATAATGTCTGACGATTTAGGCTATGAAGTTATAAATGCAAATGGAGGGACCTCTTATGAAACACCTAGACTAAATAATTTAGCAGAAACTGGAATAAGATTTGAGAATGCTCATGCCCAACCATTGTGCACACCAACAAGAATTCAATTAATGACAGGAAAATATAATTTTAGAAATTATATCGGGTTTGGTTTAATGGATCCCAATGAAAAAACTTTTGGGCATATCATGAGTGATAATGGATATAAAACCTTAATATCTGGTAAATGGCAACTATACTCATATAATCCACCTGATGAAATGCCTGAAGAAAGAAATAAAGGTCAAAAAATAGAGGATGCAGGATTTGATGAATTTTGCGTTTGGCATGCTCATCAAACAGAAGAAAAAGGGTCAAGATATAAAAATCCCATTGTATACCAAAATGGTGAATATCTAAGTAAAGAAATTACTGAAGGAAACTATGGAGAAGATATTTTTTCAGATTATATTTTAGACTTTATGGAAAGAAATATTGATGACCCCTTTTTTGTTTATTTCCCAATGACTCTAACTCATAGACCTTTGGAACCTACACCAGATAGTCAAGAATTTGCTGTTTTTGACCCTCCATCTAATAAAACACTTGGTGGAAGAACTTGGGAACAATTAGAAGGATGGGATGATGATTCTAAATATTATAAAGATATGGTTGAGTACCATGATAAAACTATAGGGAAAATTGTTGATAAATTAGATTCTTTGGGCATTAGAGAAAATACTTTGATTTTATATTTGGGAGACAATGGTTCCCCTATCGAAGTTTCTTCTTTTATGGGAGATTTAGAAATACCAGGAGGAAAAGGTAAAACAATTGATACAGGTACTCATGTACCACTCATTTGTAATTGGAAAAGTAAAATTCCTGCGTCTTTAGTTAGTACAAATCTTGTAGATACTACAGATTTTCTTCCAACAATTTTTGAGGCTACAGGCATAAAATTTCCAGAAAATTATATTATAGATGGAAAATCTTTTTATCCTCAATTATTAGGAGAAGATGGAGACCCTAGAGACTGGATCTTCTTTCACTTTGATGCTGGAGGAAGAAACAAAAGACCAATTCAAAGATTTCTTAGAAATCACTCATGGAAATTATATGAAGATGGAAGAATGTTTGACATGAAATCTGATCTTAACGAAAAAAATGCTTACCTCCCTGAAAATGATTCAGATGAAAGCAAAGAAAACAGAAATATTTTGGAACCTATTTTTGGAGAATTAAAATAACTCTTAGTGACTAAAATAGGAGTCTGTTTTTTCATTTTCAGGAGGAGAGAACAGACTCCTATTTAGTCGAGATAAGAAGAGATAATTATCTTATTATTGTAGTGCACCAACTTCCGTCAGTAGTGCCTGAGTTGCCTCAAGATCACCAAGCTGAGAGATGTCAATATCTGGCTTACTCAATGATTCCATATCTACTAGCATTCTGTTTGGAGTTACTCCTTCAGTCACTAGTGGGTACTCATGTACTTGAGTAGCAAAGTATTGTTGTGCAATTTTTGATGTCATGAATGTCATGAATCTTTCTGCATTGTCTTTGTTATCTGAAGAATCTAAAATACCTGCTCCAGAAACTAATACAACTGAACCAGCATCACCATTATTGAGATAGTGGTTTGCAGCTTTAAAGTTTTCACCTTCTTTGGCTTGGAATCTGTGTAGGTAATAGTGATTTACCATACCAAATTCAATTTCTTGGTCAGCAGCAGCTTGAACCTGTGGTGTGTTTTTAGGATACACAATTGGTTCATTGGCCACTATTCCCTCTAACCAAGTTTTAGTTTTTGCTTCACCCCAGTAAATTCTCATTCCTGTAATCATAGCTTGGAATGATCCATTTGTTGGTGCCCAACCTAATTTACCTTTGTATTTTGGATCAGTAAGATCTTCCATAGATGTAGGTAGATCAGCTGCAGCTGTAACATCTGGGTTATATACTAAAACTCTTGCTCTTCCTGTTATACCGATCCATTTGCATCCACCGTTAGCTTCTCTAGGAGCTACAGCCCAAGCAGGAATTAAGTCACATACTTCTCTTGACATTGGGTCAAGCATAGCAGAAACAGAACCTAATCCACCAGGATCTTGTGCATAAAAAACATCGGCAGGAGTTTTACTTCCTTCTGTCTCTAACAAACTCACCATCTCAGGTGTTTTACCATACTTTGTTTCGACAGGTATTCCTGTAAGAACAGAGAATTCTTCAATAATTGGACCTACTAAAGATTCAGATCTTCCAGAATAAATTACTAATGTCTTTTCTTCTTTTTCAACTTCCTTTTCAACAATAACAGGAACTTCAATTTCCTTGACAACTTCTGTTATGACTGTTTCACCAGGAACTTCTACTTCTTTAATTACTTCCTTTTCAACAACAACTTGTTTTTCTACTTCAATAACCTCAGTTTCTGCATTGTAACAAGCAAAGAACGCGAACATTCCGAGCATTGAAATCAAAGTAATCTTAATTGATTTTTTCAAGTTAATTCTCCTCAAAATAATTGTTTACCAGTCGAGTATACAATGCAAAAATCAAGATTGTCAACCATATAAGTAGACTTTATTTATTTCTTAGTTGGAACTCGTAATATGATATAAGAAATTCCGATAATGCCAGCTAATCCTACTATCAACTGAACCCAAATTAATTCAATTACGAAAAATATAGCAAATGAACAGAATATTATAATCATTGAAAAGGCTAATATTTTTGATTTTAGAGGCATACCCTTGCCTTCATAATAATCTTTTATATATTTACCAAAAATTTTATTATTAATTAGCCAGTTATATAACTTTTCAGATGATCTTATATAACAACCTGCAGCAAGAATTAAAAAAATAGTAGTAGGAAGACCAGGAACAAATATACCAAGATATCCTATGCCAACAAAAAGCGAACCTAAAAGAATCCATAAAATCCTAATAAGTTTATTTTTTTTAGGCTTAACTATTTTCTCAGTCAACAGAACTCCAAAAATTTTAAGTTAGATTGTGAGGAACCAAATCAATTATAAATCAGTTCAAACAATAGTCAACGCTATAAGGAAATAAAGAAATCTTAGTATATTAAAAAAAAAAAATAAGATATATTACTGATAGCAGAAAATTATAAAATTCTTAATGACACAAAAACAAAACTCAATTTTTTATGGATGGAAAATAGTATTTGTTATGGCAATAACATCTTCAATGACTATGGCTTTAGGAACCTTAAATTTTGGTTTATTTATTAAGCCTATGGGCGATGAATTACTCATAGGGAGATCATATTTTGGATGGGCATCGACGGCAAGGCAGATAGTAGGAGGATTAACAAGTCCTATTCTCGGACCATGGATCGACAAATATGGAGCAAGAATCTTATTACCTGTTGGAGTCACTATTACTGGAATTGGATTAATTTTATTGGGTTTCAATTCTAGTGGAATAATAATGATATTAATTTTTGGAGCAATAGGTATTACAAGTTTAGGAGGACCTGGTGCATTAATAACAACTGTTCCTATATCTAAGTGGTTTGTAGAAAAAAGAGGGAAAGCATTAGCAATTACTTCTTTAGGAGTACCTATTGGAGCTATGATATTTGTTCCTCTTACACAGTTTTTTATCGATATTTCAGGTTGGCGAAATACTTGGATTATTTTTGGATTTATATCTATGTTAATTATTATTCCTCCTGCATTATGGCTCTTAAGAAGACAACCGGAAGATATCGGATTAGTTCCTGACGGAGAATTAATAGAATCTAAAAATCTAAAAGATAAAGAGACATCATGGGAATTCGAAGAAGCATTCAAGACAAGAGTATTTTGGAAAATAACCTTTTGCCTTACGGTTATTTCAATCGCAACTGGGACAATAGCTATACATAGAATTCCTGCATTTATGGATCGAGGTTTAGAACCTCAACTTATTGCACTTGCAACAGCTTTTGATGCTGTATGTGCAGGAATAAGTACTTTTTTTGTTGGTAATTTAGTTAAAAAATTAGGTATACGACTTTTAGGGACATTATCATTTTTATTTTTAGCAATAGCCAGCATAATTACAATTTATGCTTATTCTTTTTGGGTCATTTTTATCTCAATGGCAATATTTGGTCTTGGTATAGGAGGATTAATGTTTATACATTCATTCATTTGGGCGGATTATTTTGGAAGAAAAAACTTAGGAACAATTAGAGGTAAAATTACGCCATTCATATTAATTATTGGAGGTATTGGAGCTCCGGTTTCAGGATACGTAAGAGACTATACAGGAAGCTATCAAAGTATATGGTTTGCTGGATTAATTATGATGATAATTTCGGCACTTATTTTTTCCACATGTAAAAAACCTATTAAAAATATAGAATATAATTAAAAGAATTAAATTAAAGTAAAGAAAATTAAGAAAATGAAAAAAATATTATTTCTAACAATCATATTCATCATGTCTTGCTCGACATCAGTTACTGAAGATCAAGCTAAAACTGAGGCTAAAGAAATTGGAGAATCTATAGTGGAAGTATCCTCTAAAATTGATGATAAACCTTTTGTAAGTCTTCAACAAATCGGGTTTGAAAGCATATTACCAGATATTGTTTATCAAAATTTTCTTGTTCTTAGAGAATTTGATTTCGTAAAAGAAAAATCTGAAAAAAAAGGATATAAAATAATCGGGGATGATTTTATCAGAGCTCCTGGAGAAGAATTAGGTGATAAATTTTCAATAAATCTTAGCGGTGGATTAGCTCTAATTGTAGAAAAGGAAGATATCTTATTTGTGACATATAGATCAACCTCTGCAAAAACAAAAAGAGAATATACCAAGAATGTAATAACCGATCTTGATGGTGCAATGGTAAAGGCTGATTGGATAGAATCTCCAGATGTTTTTGTTCATAGAGGCTTCAGTTCTGAATACGATAGGTTCAGAGAAGTTATTTTTGAAGCAATAGATAAAAATAATCCTCAAAAAATTATTTTTTCTGGTCATAGCTTGGGATCTGCACTTGCTACGCTTTCAGCTCTTGACCTGTCTATGAATTATGGTTACGATGTTTCATTAATTTCCATGGGAGGACCTAGAGTAGGTAATAAAGAATATAGAGAGTTGATGGATAAATATGTAAAGGATAATTATAGAATATTTATACCAAATGATCCCATTGTGAATATTCCCGGAACACTGAAGGACTATGAACATTCAGGACTTGCACTTGGAATTAATTCTGACGGGACCCATAATAATGAAATAACTATTGATAATTTTGGATTTACTGCATACAGATCTATTTTTGATGATAGATTCAATATTCATGGCTACGGAAATTATGCTAAATCTCTAAACATAATTATGTCTAATTGTTATAAGGATAAATTAGAATGCTTTGATATGAAAGAAGCATACATGACTTCTATGGTTGAACGAGAAACAATGAACCAATTTAGAGAAGCTGTCAAAGCAAGACCTAAAGAAATCTTAGATGAAAACATAGAAAAAGCTTTAGGCAATATAGAGGAAGAAAAGAAAAAAATAGAAGAAGTTACAAATGAAATTAGAGAAAAAACAAATGCTCAAGTTTTGAGTACTTTAGACACTATTATTGATGCAAACAAAGCTAAAACTGAGTGGGTAAAAAGTTATCAGGAAAAAGCTAAAAGTCTGAAAGATAAGGCAAAGGACTTATTAAACAAATAGTTTTTGGTGGAGCCTGGGAGGATCGAACTCCCGACCTCTTCCGTGCAAGGGAAGCGCTCTCCCAGCTGAGCTAAGGCCCCATTTAGTTAGAATGCGTATTTGTAATGATACCAAATCAATTATAAATGATTCTATTGTAATAAGGTTGAAAAAGTTGAAAAAATAGTTGAAACGTTTTTCTACTGAGTTATTTGACATCATGTATTTGAATAATTAGTCTGATTGATACATAATTTCTGTAAGCATCACTAAATAGGAGATAAATTTAGATAGAATAAATGATGAAATCTTTTAAATGGCATGGCATTCCAGTTAATATTCCAAATACTCATAAAGAATGGTTGTTTTTTAGTACAGTAATCCTATTTTCTATTGGTTGGTATATTGGTTCACTATTATTTAGGATTTTGAAAACTATTTTAGCTTAGATAAACTGCTACTCTGACATCATGTATTTGAATAATTAGTTGGATAGCTTTTTATAGTTCCCTATCATCTATTCTGTTGGGTGGTTCAGTATTGGCTTTTTGGATAACAATTAAGACATCATCACCATAAATACTTTTGAAGATTCTTTCAATCTTTCTTTTAGAATTTTCATTCAGCATTGATAAATGAAAGAAGTTATATGAAGTAGGATTCTGAAAAGTTAATAGAAGCTTTGGATAGATATAATTTACTCCACTAATATCAAATAATAATTCATTCAGAAACTCCTCATCACTATTAGACAACAGCTCATACCATGTCTGAGGCAATAGATATGTCCTCTCAAACTTTTTAGTATCAAATAATTCTCTTTGGTCTTTATTATTTTGTTTCTTTTTTTTCATGGGATTAAATTAAATCACCTAGAAAACATAAAGTCTTTTTTGATGTCTCATTAGATAGCTAATATTAACATTATGGGTTTTGAATAATTAGTCAGACTCATTCATAATTTCTTATAGTTAATCTATGAAGAGATTATGGAACTCATAGATATATCATATGAATTTATATGATATTTTTCCCATATTTATCTAAAGCTAACTTAAAGACATATAAAAATAACACAGAAAAAATCACAAAAAGTATTAGTCTAAAATCAAATTCATGTACCGATAAGCCTATAGATGTTCCTGCAGCTGGGACATGTTCAGAATTTGTTAAAGTCATAACTAGCAAACAAATAAAAAAAGATATACCAGAAAAAATATGAAAGTTTTTATTAGAAATTGATACATATAAATCTTGATCAAATAATTGAAAAAGAAAGTGTAGAAGAATAAAGGTTATAATAGCTATTAAATTACCAACAACTAGGCTTTTAAAGCGGTTTTGCCTATTTTTAGGGTGTAAAAAAAGTAATGCTACGCTAGAACCTATGGCAGCATTAATTACATTATTAGAAAATGTTTCTCCTACAAGAATGATTATAGTTATAAATATGCCTGCAAGAAGAGATTGTATTACATGATATTTAGTTATGAACCCCTTTTTCATCTCTATAATTCTAACAATAAAAAAAGCTTTCATGGAATAATTTATTTGACTGATTCATAATGATTTTTTGTTTTATTAAGACAGATCTCTTGTATCATTTACAAATTTATTAATAGACTCTTGTGCTTCAAAGAATAAATTACTGTAAACTTTGGCATGCTTTGGCAATTTTTTCGGGCTGTAACCAATTAAGTCATTATAAACTTGAACTTGTCCATCGGAAAAATTTCCTGATGAAATTCCAATTGTTGGTATTGATAATTTTTTTGTAATTTTTTTTGTTAAAAACTCATCCACTAATTCTAAAACTAAAGAAAATACTCCTGATGATTCAAGAGAAATTGCATCATCAAAAATTTCCTTAGCCTCATCCTGATTTTTTCCTAAGATCTTGAATTCTTTATGATTATTAATAGATTGAGGTTTTACTCCAATATGACCCATCACAGCAATTTTATGATCGATTAAATATTTTATGATTTCAAATTTTTCTGATCCTCCTTCTAACTTTACAGCATCTGCACCTGAGTTTATTAATAATGAAGCATTTCTTAATGCATCCTCTTTAGTTTCATATGTACCATAAGATAAATCAGAAACTAGTAACTTATCAATTCCTACTCTTGCTACAGCTTCTGTAGCATTAATCATATCTTCGATAGTCACCTTATTAGTAAAATCATAACCTAAGGATGTAGTACCCAAACTATCTCCTACTAATATCATTTCAGCAGAGGAATTATTTACTATATAACCACTTACATAGTCATATGCTGTAATCATTGTAATTTTCTTAAAATTCTTTAATTTCTGAATTTTCTTAATTGAAACTTTATTCATTTTTTTCTGTAGATAATATTATCAATGAGCCTAATTTTTCCAACATATACTGCAATAAGAATTACAAAATCAGAATTTATTTCATCAACTATTTCAAAGTTTTCTAGATCTCTAATTGATATATATTCAATTTTTATAAGATTGAAATCAGAAAGGTAATTTTCAATTAAGGTAATTATATTTTTTGATTTTTTTTCACCTGATATTAGATTTTTAATACCGAAATATAGAGAATTTATTATTTCAGTTGCTTGATTCTTTTCAGAAACGGATAAATTTTTATTTCTGCTTGATAATGCTAAGCCTTCATTATCTCTTATTGTTTTAGAGGAAATGATCTCAACAGGAATATTTAAATCACTTACAAAAGATTTTATGAGTAACAATTGTTGATAATCTTTTTCACCAAAAATTGCATAATTGGGTTGAATAATATTAAATAATTTTGTAACAACAGTAGCAACTCCTTCCATATTACCTTTTCTATACTTCCCTTCTAAGACATCTGAAAGCATCTTAACTTTTACATATGACTTGAAGTTTTCAGGATAAATTTCCTCAGCTGGAGGACAAAATAATATATCAACACCTAGATTCTGTAATATTTTTTTATCATCTTCAAGACTTCGAGGATAGGTATCAAAATCTTTTGTCGAATTAAATTGAATAGGATTTACAAAAATACTAACTATAATAGTTTCTCCATATGACTTTGCTTTTTCTATGAGAGAAATATGGCCTTCATGTATAGATCCCATAGTGGGTACAAAGGCTATTTTGGATGTTATTTTAGATCTTTCTTCAAAGAAACCTGAGACTGTGTTATGTACTTTCAAATTATACCCAAAATAATATTATTTTTTGCCTTATTAGATTTGACTTCAACTAATTTCAATCTTGGTAAAACATTTATTTGAGATGATACCATATCAATTATAATGGAATCTATTATTAGATTACTAAATCAATTTGAATAAAGATTGATGATTTAAATGACAATTTGTTCGTAAAAAAGTTAAGATATAAAATTTATTTAGAACACAATAAGATTTTTATCTATAATTTGTATACTTATAGTAAGACCAAGCCCCTAAAAGTAGACATAACATAAAAACTGGAAATGCAACCCTTGCGCCTAAGGTCTGACTAAGAATTACTAATAATAAAATTGATGAAGATAATAATATAATTCCTAAATTCTTATATATATTTTTCATTCTATTTTCAATTTATTAACTAAAAGACATAATAATAAAAGAAATGATGAATAATATAAAAAATATTACTGCAAAGAATCCTGAAACATATCTAATAATTTTAGTAAATCTCCGATAATTAAGCATTAGTGATTATAAATTCATTTAGCAAGATTATCCTAAAAATACGTCTGTTTGATCATCTGACTCAAAAACATCATTTAGAAAATTAAACTTATCTTTTCTAGAAATAGTTGAAGCATTAGATTCATCATTGATCTTATAATTTTCTACATTTCTATCAAGATTTTCATTTTTTATTTTATTATCCATACAGTTATTATAAATTAGAGTTTTCAAGTTGAAAATTTATAAAAATTAAATTAATGTCTAATTAACACCAAATAGTCGTAGCTAGACTTCAATATCTAACTACGACTATTATAAACGGCTAATTTATTTAGCTTTTAGTATCAGCTTTAGCAGCAGCCCATATTACTAAACCAAATGCAGTTTTGTTTATCAGGTCTGCAAAGTTATAAATGATATTCATAGTCTGAACACCATCAGTCACATCAACCATATTTCCTATAATGTATCCCAAAGGATAGATAGCCCAACCTACAAGCACAATTAATTTCATAGAATTGAATGCAGACTGAACATTTTCATTCTTACCTTCAGCGCTTGCTTTAGCAGCTCCACCAACAAAAATAAGATAAACTACATATAACCAACCAATCATTCCGATTATGAATCCAATTGTTGCATCAATAACATCCATTTCTCCTAACAATCCTCCTACAAGCATAACTACGCTTGCGATTAGCAATTGCCAGAATAAATTAATAGTTACCTTTCCTACTACTTTTAATATCAAGTAGAATTCAACAATTTGAAGCGGAACAGTGATTAACCAATCAATGTATCTTAATTGAGTTAAATCCCCAGATCCAAATGCTTCAACCCAAGCATCTCTCATATACCAATAGTGAAAAAATGCGATGAAAGTTACTAAACCAGCAACAGTAACTGAAGTTCTCCACTTTGGACTAACCTCTCCTCTTTCAAAGAAGAAGAATACAGCTGAACATAACATAGCTGCAGTACCAAAGTAGAAACTAAACTGCGTCAACGAATTAATATCCATTTTCCCTCCGAATATTTTTTTGTGTTATCAAATGTTAATACAAATAAACAAATAGAGCAATAATAAATTCTATATGGCTTTTAATAATTTACTTTTTGTAAAAATATAAATTATTACTATTTGAAAAATGAGAATATGGATGTAAATTTAAAATATTCTTAATAATTTCCCGGGTGGTCTAATGGTAGGACAGAGGACTTTGACTCCTCCAGTCCTGGTTCGAATCCAGGCCCGGGAGCCAAACCCATTTATCTCATTTCTTGATCAACGGAAAGTTTGAATTCTGAAAGATCGTGACCTGTAACAGTACTCCATGGTGTTTCAACCACATAGTGGTCTTTTCCAATCTCTACTAGAGGAGGTCTCTCTTTAGTATATTGATGATTTTTTCTTACTGGTAGCGGAGTTCTAGTCATAAACACATCACCAACCGGAGGATTTACAGGAGATACCACTTCTCCAGGAAGCACAATTTCATCTCTCTCAATGTCTGGGTGAGATGGCAAGGCTGCTGAAATTAAGGCATTTGTATATAAATGAGTTGGATTAGCAAAAATAGCTTCTGTGTCTCCATATTCTTGAATAACCCCCAAATACATTACCGCAGTTCTATGACACATATATCTAACTGTAGCTAAGTTGTGAGCAATCAAAATATAAGCAAGGTCATGCTCATTTTGCAGATCTACTAATAAATTCATTATTTGAGCACGAATTGACACATCGAGAGCTGAAACAGGTTCATCAAGAACAATCAGTTTAGGATTTAAGGCCAGTGCTCTTGCTATACCAATTCTTTGTCTCTGTCCTCCAGAGAATTCATGTGGATACAAGTTACCCTGATATGGATTAAGACCTACTTCAGCAAGTAAATCTCCAGCCCTAGTATCTCGTTCCTTTTTCGTCATTGTAGTATTAATTTCAAGTGGTTCAGAAATTATTGTATTAACTCTCATTCGAGGGTTAAGAGATGACCACGGATCTTGAAATACTGCTTGAACAGATCTTCTCATTTCTCTTCTTCCAGCGCCTGAAAGCTGAGTTACATCTTCTCCCTGAAAAAATATGCTTCCAACCTCAACTTCTCCATCAGTTGATGGGTTTTCAAGTCCAAGTACCATTTTGGCTGTAGTTGTTTTACCACAACCTGATTCACCAACAAGTCCAATAGTCTTTCCTGATGGAACATCGAAGGAAACATTATCAACAGCCTTTAGCCAATCAAAACTACCAATAATTGGCAACCCTTTATTAACTTGGTACCATTTTCTAATATTTCTAACCTGAATTATAGGATCTCCATCATTAGAACATCCTATTGCAGAAGGAACGTTTGAGTAATCTCTTTTATCTGTTGTAGTCATAATTTATTCACCTTCTTTTCTAATATGAAACTTTATCTTTATATTTATCAAAATCTGCTACTGAACATCTAGACATCTGAACAAAATGGCCAGGCTTAACTTCTACTAGATCTGGCCGGATCATTGCATCTTTTTCATCATATTTTAATGGTGACCTTGGAGCAAAGGCATCTCCTGGTGGAAGATTATATAGTAGCGGAGGTTGACCTTCAATTTGAGGCAGTCTACCTGTTTTTTCTTCAAGCTTTGGAACAGAACCTATCAAAGCTTTTGTATATTCATGCAAAGGATTGTTAAAAATCTCTCTACATTCTGCCATTTCTACGATCCTACCAGCATACATCACAGCTACCCTATCACACATTTTGGCAACAATACCAAAATCATGAGTTATAAAAATAATTGCAGCTCCTGTTTCAGCTTGAATTTGCTTTAGTAGTCTAAGATAAGCTGCTTGAATAGTAACATCTAGTGAAGTGGTTGGCTCATCGGCAATTATAACTGAGGGATTAGATGAAATTCCTATAGCTCCAACAACTCTCTGTCTCATTCCACCTGAAAGTTGATGAGGGTAATCCTTCGCCCTTGTATCTGGTGCGGGTATTCTTACTTTCTTAAGAGCATCAACAACCTTTTCAAATCTACTTTTACCTTTCAATCCTTGGTGTATCCCTATTGCTTCTCCCACTTGATCATTTATATCAAAAACAGGATTAAGGGCTTGCATAGGATCTTGTAGAATCATAGAAATTTCCCCACCTCTTACCTTAGTCATTTCTTTTTCTGAAAGCTCTAGTATATTTCTTCCATTAAGAATTACTTCACCTCCAGCAATCATACCAGGTGGAGATTGAATTAATCTCATTATAGATAACGCAGTAACCGACTTTCCAGAACCTGATTCACCTACTACTCCTAAAGTTTCACCTTTTCTTACAGAATAGGAAACCCCATCACATGCTTTTACTGTACCCCATTTTGTAGTAAAGTGAGTTTGCAAATTCTTAAGTTCAAGAACCACTTCGTCTTGTATAGTTGACGGACCAAAACCATCTCTATCAATAGATTCGTTTTTACTTTTTTTAGTATCTTTCTTGACCATTCTAAGCCCTCTTACATATATAAATTTTTTAAGTCATTTTTAAAGTTACTGTAAACATATCACAGATACTAAAAAAAAATAGTAAAAAAAACAATTTTTAGGAAAAATTAAATTTCTTTTTCAATCTTAGATATAGCACTACTTAAACCTTCAACTAAAAAGTCTATTTCGTCCTTATTAATATTTAAGGGAGGACAAAGTGAAATAATGTCTCCTGCTCTGAAAGTGAAAATATTTCTTTCATTTAAGTATTTTGGTATCTTTTTTTGAATTTCTAGAGTTGCAGGAAGCTTTTCTTTGGTAGATTTATCTTTAACTAGCTCAATAGCCGCCAACAATCCTAATCCTCTGACATCTCCAACGATTTTGGAATTCAAAAGAACATTCTGAAGTTTATTCATAAGATATTCACCCATTTCTTTGGAGTGTTGAACAAGATTTTCTCTTTCATAAATTTCTAAATTTTTCAATCCTGCTGCACATGAAGCTGGGTGACCTCCAAAAGTAATCAAATGCAAAAACATTTCTTTTTCACTCCCAATAAAAGAATCTGCTATTTTTTTTGTAGCTATAGCAGCTCCTAAAGGAGAATATCCGCTAGTGAGTGATTTTGCTACTGTAGTAATATCTGGGATCATATCCCAATGATCTGTAGCAAAATATTTACCTGTCCTTCCAAATCCTGTAATCACTTCATCTGCAATTAAGACTACATGATACTTATCGGCAATCTCTCTAAGTTTTTGCCAATATTCTTTTGGAGGTATATGTATCCCAAAAGCTACAGAAATTGGCTCTGCAATCATTGCTGCTACACTATCCGGACCAGTATGCTTGATTGCTTCTTCGAACTGATTTGCACAGTAAATAGCGTAGTCTACAGAATTAATACCTTCTGGGATACGATACGAATCCCAATTTTGAACATGGATAGCACCTGGCATTTCAGGGCCCATAGTATCTGAAGTTGAGGGCTTACCCAAACTAACTGCCATGGCTGTAGCTCCATGATATGAATATCTTCTAGATATAACTTTATAAGCTCCAGATTTCCCTGTATTCATTTGATATTTTTTAGCCATCTTAACAGCTGTTTCTACAGATTCAGAGCCACCAGAAGTAAAGAAAGATCTTGCAGATTTATCTGGATAAATATCAGCGATTTTAGCAGCTAATTCTATTTGAGGTATACAAGCTGCCATCGCAGGAGGAGTTTCTATCTCACATATTTGATCGTAAATAGCTTGACCAATTTCTGATCTACCATAACCTGCTCCTTTGAACCATAATCCTCCAGTAGAATCAAGATATTTATTACCATTTACATCTGTAACCCAAACTCTTTCTCCTTTTACAAAAATCCTTAAATCCCCTGCCCAATCATTAATTTGCTGTGCATGCATAAACAAATTTTGAGAAGCTAAGCTCTGCAATTCTTCTATCTTTTCACCTGAAATTAAAATATCTTTATTCATATTATTTTTTCTTATTTACTTTAGGATAATTATAGTTGAAATTTATTATATATTTATTAAAAAACTGGTAAAAATATAATTTCTACCCATTATGATTAATTTCTCCAAAACTGATAATTTCTTTCAATTAGAAACAAATTTACTAATTAATGAGGATATAGAAACTGTTTTCAAATTTTTTGAAACTCCAAAAAATTTAAACTTAATTACACCTAGTTGGTTAAATTTTACTATTGTCCCTCCTATTCCAAATAATACTTTTGAAAATCAAGAAATTGAGTATAAACTAACTCTTCATAAGATAAGATTCACATGGAGAAGTAGGATTATTGAATACAAAAAAAATGTTTCCTTTTGTGACAAACAAATAAAAGGGCCTTATTTATTATGGGAACATTATCATCTTTTTTCAAAAAAAAATAATAAAACTTTAATGACAGACAAAGTGAATTATAAAGTTTTATTTGGTGAAATAACAAATAGAATTTTGGTAAAAAGAGATCTAAAAAAAATTTTCGAGTATAGAAGAAAAAAAATTAAAGAAATATTTACAAAATAAGCGATATATATTTTAAAGGTGCATTATAATTGTAGGTGAATTATTTTTTCCCGAGTAGCTCAGCGGTAGAGCAGCTGACTGTTAATCAGCGGGTCACAGGTTCGAATCCTGTCTCGGGAGCCAGAACTCGAACCTAAAACTTTAATTCTTACCTAAATTTAGCTTTTGGGTGGTGTGTATCCAAAATCTTTAGCTTTTTTCATTCCTTCAACTGCATCTTCAGGATCAATTAAAACAGTAGTAGATAAATTAGATACTGCACCAGTCGATGCTACTTTCATTAGCATTGCAGCAGCTGTAATGTCATCTGGACCTTCGATTATTATTACGAAATCATTTTCACCAAATGCTAAGTACCCTGCTAGGATATTTACCCCCATAGCTGCCATTTGTTTACCAATAACTTCAATTCTATTTTGAGGATTTTCTATTTGAGCTGCCCATGATTCTGCAGTGTAGCTTCCTGTCACTAGATATTTTGCCATCATAATCTCCTATGTATTTTAAATTATTTTATAATCTTATACTAAAGAATATATATTTCTAAAATATTAATTATTTAATCTTAATATTAACTGAAGTTTAAAAATAAAAGATGAGGCTTTTATGAAAAAAATAGGGATAGCTCAATGGGGAACAAAGCATGGTCATGCTCAGGGTTGGCTAGAATTACTAATAAAATCAAAAGAGATAAAATTTTTTGGAGTTTATGAATCAGATCAACAAAGAATAGAGCAATTAAAAAATTCTAAGGAAAAGATTTGGAGTGAAGTTAAATGGATTAATGATTCAAATGAAATTTTAGAAAATAATGAAATCAAAGCTGTTTTTATAGAAGAATCTAATGATAAAAGCCTAGATATTTTAGAAAAATGTATCAATGCAGATAAAAATATTATGCTAGATAAACCTGCAGGAAATAATTATCTAAAGTTTAAGAAAATTATGAATATGGCGAAAAAAAAAGACCTCATAATTGAATTAGGATATATGTTTAGACAACATGATGGATTTAGGAAAATTGCAAATATGTCTAAGTCTGGAATCTTAGGAAAAATTTACATGATAAGAGCACATATGTCCACAAATTTACCAGAAGAAAATAAAAATAATAATAGTATATCTATGAAAGGATTATCAAAATTTAGTGGTGGAATTTTCTACGATTTAGCAGGTCATATGATTGATCAAATTTGTTGGTTACTTGGAAGGCCAAATAGTATAAATAGTTTTTTCAAAAATTCTTTTAGCATAAATAAAAAATTTTCTGATAACACTATTTCTGTTTTTGAATATGATCAAGCACTCGCGATAATAGATATTGCTGCAATGGAATCACCTCCTATAGCTCGAAGATTTGAAGTCTATGGATCTAAAGGTTCTGCGATCATGGAGCCATTTGAACCAGCAGATAAAATAAGATTAGCTCTAAAAAAATCAAATGAGAATTATAAAAAAGGAATAAATATAATAAAAATTATTGATAAAAAAAGGTACGATGAACCTTTTAATATTTTTATTGATAGACTGAAAAAAAATAATTTACCAGAATTCGATTTATTTCATGAATTACTCGTACAAGAAAGTTTAATGAGGGCAACTAAATGATCAATCAAAAAAAATATAAAGTAGCAATTATAGGATGTGGAGGAATAGGACATGCACATATGGAAGGATATAACAAAATTGAAGAAGTAGAAGTTATTGCATGCTGCGATCCAGTTCCAAGTGCAGTTGAATATTATAAAAATGAATTTAATATTCCTCAAGGATTTAATGATCTAGATGAAATGCTCAATATTGCAAAGCCGGAAATTGTTTCAGTATGTGTTTGGCACCTACTACATGATGAAATTACAAATAAGGTTGCAAAATCTAAATCTGTAAAGGGAATAATTTGTGAAAAACCAATGGCTATTGGAGTAGAAAAAGCAAGATCAATGGTTCAAGTCTGTAAAGAAAATGATGTGAAACTGGCCATTTCTCATCAAAGAAGATTTACTCCTGGTTGGATTAAAGCTAAAGAATTAGTAGAAAATGGTGATATTGGAATACCAAATAGAGCGGAATTAAGAGTTAAGGATGGTTTGTTAAATTGGGGAACTCATTCTATAGATGGTGCAAGATTCATATTAGGAGACCCAAGGCCTATTTGGGTAATGGGTTCAGTAGAAAGATATACAAATAAATATGAAAGAGATACAGCTATTGAGGATTCATGCATAGGATTAATACATTTCGAAAATGATATTCAATTTTTTATTCAATCTGACTTAATGGACAATGGAGCTGATGCTGGAAAATTTGAAATTTATGGAACTGAGGGCTTTCTAAAGATTACTGAAACAGAAGTTAAGATTTTTAATGCCAAATCAAATGGTTGGAAAGATATTCAAATTAATTTAGAAGAAGGAGATGTTGCAATAGGTGGAAATACAAATGCTGCTCAAACTAGAGAACTAATAGATTGGATTGAGGGGGGTAAAAAGCACAGAGGTGCCGGCGATATAGCTGCAGATACAGTTGAAATAATGATGGGAATATATGAATCAGCAAGACAAAATAGATTAATTAGATTCCCTATGAATGAGATGGGGTACCCTTTAGAAAAAATGATTAAAGAAGGTAAATTAAATCTAGAATCAAAAGAGAAATACGATATAAGAGGATTTCTTAAAAGAGAGGATATAGATGAAGATCTTTACACTAAATTAAGAGATGATGGACTTTCTCATCATGAAGCAATGAAAGCGGTTCATGATCAAAAATAAATTATTTTTTCTTTGAAATTATTATATTAACCCCTAGTATTAAAATTAATAAGACCCAAAGAATTTGAGAAATATTAAATATTCTAAAACCAATTTCACTATTAACTTCCCATATCAAACCAAGTATAAGAAAAATAGGGCCTAAGCCTAAAAGTCCATATCCAACAATTGAGTTCATTAGAGTATTTAAGTAATAATTACCAGATTTTATAATAATATATCCAGTTATAGTTGTAGCAATATAAATTACATAAGTAGCTAGTGTAAAAAGACCCCAATAAACTGCATACACTCCGGCAGAAGCTGAGCCTGCAATTATAGAATTTATTGAAGCTAAATTATATTGTTCTATTGCAGCAGGATCTCCAGACTGAGCAGCAATTCCAGCTTGTTGAGCCATCTGATAAGATATCATATTCATTTCCGCAGAATCAGCAAAAGCACTTGCTATACCTAAAGTAATTAGAAACATCGTAATAGAAATAATATTTAAAGTAATAGCCACAGTCTTAAATTTTTTTTCTCTTTCACCTATTCCTTTGTAAACACCTAGTATTCCATTCAAAAAAAATAGTAATCCTAATCCAATTAATATGAAATATATTTTAGCTATATCTTTATTAGCTCCCAAATTTTCTGTAAAAGCATTGATCTCAGTTATATTTTCAGTAAAAGCTTTAGAATTTCCTGGAATCAAGAAATTGAATATTGCTATGAGTAAAACTCCTAAAACTAGACTATAACCAGTAATTATTTTTGACATATTTAGCTCTTTCATAAAATGTTCTATAAAATAGTACACATTAAGTTGTATTAAGCAATCTATAATTTATAGTTTTGAAGATGTAAAAATTTAAATAATAAATTACAATTGTCATAGGCGAAAATCAGGTATATATGAGCATAAAATCAATCAAACAAAATTTACCAGGATTATTTTTTTGTTTTTCATTTGGAATAATTATATTATTTGTATTTCACAACTTTAATATAAAACTAATTGATACATTATTGACCGGCCTTTTAGTTGGTATATTTATAAAAAATATAAATTTTTTGCCTGACCTATCAATAATTGATAAGGGTGCTAAGTTTGCAGGCAAACATATTTTAGAGTTTTCTGTAATGCTTATGGGTGCAAGTATTTTTCTTCCAGATCTTTTTGAGAATGGAATTGAATTGTTCTTAGTAATAGTGTTGGGAATAATTGGTTCTATGATTATTTCCTATGTTATTGGTTATAGGCTACTTAGATTAGATAAAAAACTTTCCACTTTAGTAGGTGTAGGTAACTCAATTTGTGGAAATTCTGCAGTTGCAGTTATAGCTCCAGTTATTGGCGCTTCATCAAATCAGATTGCTTCAGCAATAGGAATAAGCGCAATACTTGGAGCATCTCAAATTATCCTATTGCCTCTTTTGGTTCCAGCTTTTGGGCTAGGTGATTATCAGTATGGAGTAGTGGCGGGCTTATCGGTATATGCAGTTGCACAAGTCGTAGCAGCATCATCAATTGTAAGTCCTGTTTCAGCAAATGTTGCAACAGTAGTTAAGCTTACTAGGGTAATTTTATTAGCTCCATTGGTATTGTTTTTAAGATTTTTCTATAACTCAGAGTCAAGCAATAATAAAACTAATATGTCAGAGTCAATCTTAAAATTTTTACCTTGGTTTGTTGTAGGATTTATAATCTTAGCCATTCTAAGAAGTACTGAAATTATTGATAATCAACTAGGCTTGAATATTAGATCAGTTGCTAAATTTCTTTTTATAATTTCTATGGTTGCTATAGGTTTATCAGTAGATTTGAAAGAAATAATTAAGGTTGGACCAAAAGTTGCACTGACAATTATTTTTATAATAGCTTTTATGATTATCCTAGGAATTATGTCTTCAAATTTCTTGACCTAAGAAATAACAAAAATGGCACTATCTGCATTTAAGTTAGGGTTCTCAGTTATTTCTTTATTATTTACCGTATCAAGGTAAAGTGATTTTTTAATAATAATATCTTTTTCTTTACAAAAATCTAGAAAATCATTTATTGAAGGAAATCTTATGTTTGGAGTATCGTACCAATTATATCCATACCAACCAGATATTTTGGGAGCCTTACCCTCATTAAAAAACATTTCTCTCATAGGCTTAAATGCAAAATTTGGGAAAGATACAATACTAGATTTTGAAACTCTAGTCATATCCTTAAGTATTTTTTCAACATTTTTTATTGATTGTAGAGTTTGAGATAAAATAGCAATATCAAACTGAGAATCATAAAATTTTTCTAATCTACTATCTAAATCACTATGAATAATATTTATACCTTTTGTAAAGCAAGAAATAACATTTTGTTGATTTATTTCAACTCCCAAAGAATTTGAAATACCAATAGAATTTAATTGCTCAATCAATTCTCCTTTCTCACAGCCTAGATCTAAAATAGTTGAATTTCTAGGAATCAGTTCTGCTATATACTTGAAGTCAATCCTATTATTTAATCCAATTTTTACTGTTGAATTTAACTTTTTAGAATCATTAATTGTTTTATTTTTACTATGTAAATTTCTAAAAAACGAGCTTGTTAATTCGCCATAATGCTTGATATCATCAGGTAATAAAAATGCATCATGTCCAGCATTTGATCTAACATTACAATATGAAACTTTTTTAGATCTAGAAATTAAAGCCTCTACTATATCTAATGACTGAAAGGAAGGATAAAGCCAATCACTTGAAAAGCTTACTAATAACCATTCACAGTGAGATTTACTAAGATTTTTTGCAAGAATATCTTTGTTTGATCCTAAATCAAACAAGTCCAAGGCTGTAGAAAGAGTAACATAGCTGTTGGCATCAAATCTTTCAACAAATTTTTCACCTTGATAAGCTAAATAACTTCCTACAGAAAATTTTTTTTCAAAACTAGTAGAAATATTTCTGGGACTATTTCTATCTATTTCAAATTTCTCATTCATAGATTCTTTAGAAAGATAAGTTATATGACCCAACATTCTAGCTAATGCAAGGCCTACATCAGGTTTTTTTTCATTATCATAATAATTACCAGAATTGAAATATGGGTCACTGATTATTGAATTTCTAGCTACAACATCAAACGCTAATGCTTGAGTTGTAAGTCTTGCTGAAGACGCCATAGGCAAGCAACCTTTAATCATTTCTGGATATTCAGTCGCCCACTCTAAACACTGAAAACCTCCTAAAGAGCCACCAATAACTCCTAGTAATTTATTGATTCCAAGATTATCAATAAGATATTTTTGAACTTTTACCATATCTTTTATTGTTACTATAGGGAAATCTGCCCCATAGTATGTTCCTGTTTTAGGATTTATTGAATTCGGGCCAGTCGTACCTCTGCAACTACCAAGAATATTTGAACATATTATAAAATATTTATTTGTATCTAAAGGTTTATCTGGGCCAACCATAATATCCCACCATCCAGGAACATCATTACTATTATGTTTGGCTACGTGAGAGTCTCCAGTTATTGCATGACAAACCAATATTGCATTAGAATTTTCAGAATTAAGCTTACCGTAAGTTTCATAAGCAACTTTTACATTTTCAAGTTGCTCTCCTCTTTCCAAATCTAATGTAAAAGGTATATTAAATTCTTGAATGTATTTTGAGAATTGATCAGTTCTAAGGTCATCTGAACTATTTATAATACTCAATTTCACCTTTCCTATTTCGCCCTAAAATATAGGGCGAAATAATTTTGATTAACCCAATGCCTGATTAATATCAGCCTTAATATCATCAATATTTTCAAGACCAATTGATAATCTAATATATTCTGGATTCACACCTGTTTCTTTTTGTTCTTCCTCACTTAATTGAGAGTGAGTTGTAGAAGCAGGATGTATAACTAATGTTCTTGCATCACCTATATTAGCTAGATGACTTAATAATTTTACATTATTTATAAATTTGACAGCTGCTTCTTTTCCACCCTTAATTCCAAACCCAATAATTGCTCCCTTTCCATCAGGCAAATATTTCTCTGCTTTATTATAGTCTGGGTGCGATTTTAGACCTGGATAATTAACCCATTCAACTTGATCATGTTTATCTAAAAACTCAGCTATTTCTTGAGCATTTTGACAATGCCTTTCCATTCTTAAGTGTAGAGTCTCCAAACCTTGAAGAGTTATCCAAGCAGCAAAAGGACTCATAGCTGCTCCAGTATCTCTAAGCCAATGAGTTCTAATTTGAACTAAATAAACTAAATTTCCAAGAGGTCTTAAGGCTTCTTCTAAAACTGCTCCATGATATGAAGGCGATGGACCGCAAAATTCTGGCCACTTTTCAGGATTATCAGCCCACTTAAAATTTCCACTATCTACAATTACACCACCTATATGCGCTCCATGGCCACCTATGAATTTTGTAGTTGAATGAATAACTATATCTACTCCATGCTCAAAAGGTCGTAGTAAAAATGGGGTCATAACAGTATTATCACAAATTACTGGCAAACCATGATTATGACTTAATTTAGAAATTTTCTCAAAATCAGGGACATCATTCTTAGGATTACCCAAAGATTCAAAGTATACACATCTTGAATTTTCATCAACCAATTCATCAATTTTCTCAGGTTCATTTGGATCAAAAAATCTTACCTCGATACCTAACTGCTTAAATGTTTGAGTGAATAAAGTCCAAGTTCCACCATACAGACTAGTTGAGGAAATAATATTTTGACCGCTATGGGCAATTGTTAGAATTGCGGCATTTATAGCTGCTTGTCCAGAAGAAAAAGATAAAGCATATATACCTCCGTCAAGAGCTGCTATTCTTTGTTCTAGTACATCACAAGTTGGATTGGACAACCTAGAATAAATATTTCCAAATTCAGACAATGCAAATAAATTCGCTGCATGCTCTGGGTCATTAAAAACATAAGAAGTTGTGGGATAAATTGGGACCTGCCTTGAGTTTGTAGTAGGATCCGGTTCATATCCAGCATGTAAAGCTAATGTTTCTCTTTTTAAGTTTTCCGTCATAATAATTCTCCTTTTAAACAAAAAAACCCCGTTTTTCGGGGTTTACTAATTTTTTGGAATTTACTTACACAACTAAAACTAGACGTCCCCCTTCAAGAAAGTCATCATCATGTTCATGTTCATTGTTTTTACAAATAATTCCATAATGGAAAGTATACTATCAAAAATTCTTATTTGTCAAACGAAAAATTAAAAATTAAGTTTATAATGAGAATATTTTATAAGCTCATTTAGGTAGAATATGAATCCAATTGTAGAAGTTCTTAAAACCAAAGATTTCAAAAAATTATGGTTTATTGGTACTACAGCTATGAGTATGAGATGGATTGAACAAATTGCTCTAGGATACTATGTTTATCAAATAACTAAAGATGAATTTTTAGTTGGACTCGTTTTCTTTTTTAGAAATGTTCCTATGCTATTATTTGGAGCATTCATTGGTGTCATATCCGACGAGTTTGATAAAAAAAAGATACTTCAAATAACACTAATATTTACTGCAATAATATACTTTATACTTACAATAAGTTCATTTCTTGATCAACTAAATTATTTCCAAATTTGTTTTGGAGCTTTTATAGCAGGCTTAGCTTGGTCTTTCGATTTCCCCATAAGAAGATCGATGCTGAGTGAAATAGTTGATAAAAGACTATATCCAAGTGCGATAGGCGTAGATATGACTTCTAGTAATTTAGCACGAATAATAGGCCCAGTTTTAGCAGGAATTGTTCTCCAACAGGTTAATTTATTTCCAATTTATCTTTTTGGAACAATTATGTTTTTAATGGCTTTTGTTGCATGCTTGAAATTAGAAACTAAACAATTTACTAGAGAAGAAAGTCCTAGTAATCTAGGCAGATTTATTTATGAACTGATAGAAGGAATAAAATATATTTTCACAAGCAAAATATTAATAACAGTTCTAATTGTGACTATAATAATGAATTTTCTTGTCTTTACTTATCAAAGTCAATTAACGGTCTTAGTCCAGACAAATATTTCTGATTTACCAATTATTTTAGGATTTTTAGCAGCAGTAGAAGGAATAGGTGCAACTTTGGGAACATTAATAATTGCAAATTTTCCACTTAAAAGAGGTATGCTGATCTTTTTATCAGGTTCATTCTTATTTGGAGTATGTATCATATCATTTACTTTTTCTGAATTTCTTTTTGTTAGCATATTGCTGATGCTAATTGGAGGATTTGGAATGGCAGGCTTTGGAACTCTTCAATCAATTTTGATAATTAGTTCTGCGGAACAAAAAATAAGAGGCAGGGTACTTGGAATATTAGCAATAACAATAGGAACTCAACCTATAGGTGCATTTATACTAGGATATTTTTCTAGAGAATATGGATCAGTTACTGCAGTTAAGATATCTGTTGTTATTGCAATGGTGATATTGACTTTAGTAACGATAGTATATTTTGGGAATAAATCTAAGAGAGTAAATAGTCAATAACTAAGGCTGTTATGACACCAAATAATGCAGCAAAAACACCTACAATTATAAATATATAAGAATTTTTCATACTATTTCTATTTTATCTTCTCTAGATATTATTCCAGTAGATATAGGGGTAGCAAAAATATACATATTTCCCTCAAGTTTTTGGATTACCTCAGGATCATTATAATCTGCGCTAGCACATGCATCCTTAACTAGAGCTACTTTCATTTCTATAGAATCATTAACTATTATTTTTTGACCCTCTTTACAATTATTTAGGTCTAAACCTGAGACTAATAAATTTTCTCTAAGTACTCCTTGCTTAAGATTATGAACATCATATAAATCAGCATCAACTATCATAATTTGCCTGTTATGATTTTTTTTTGAAAAACGATCTCCTTCAATTCCATAATTAGAAATTATTTTTACTTCATCTTTATAAGACATAGGAGTTAATGTACCAACATTTATTCCGATAGACTTAATTGTTCCCAATTACTTTTCCTTTCTTTTCAATTAAATAATTTTATAGTCCTAGTTCCTATAATAACCATAATTATTCCAATAAAATTAGATAAAATTATATTAGCAAATAAATAATAATAACTTCTCAAGTTGAGTAAATTATAATTATCAAACGCAAATGTGGAAAAAGTAGTCAATGATCCTAGAAACCCAACTATAAATAATAATCTTAAGCTTTCATTTTCAGATAATTTATTACCTAATAATCCTATAAAAAAACATCCGATGATATTAACTAAAAATATACCATAAGGAAAATTTGAACTAAACAATTTATCAATTTGGGGGCTTACAGAAAATCTAAGTACTGCGCCAATTGCTCCTCCAAGAGATACTAAGAAAATATTTATAAACATAGTCAAAAAATATAGTTACTTTGGATACTATCAATATATTAGAATGATATCTGATGTCAAAAAATAATTCTAGTTATCAGTTATCTAAAGGATTTAATGAATGATACTTTCATCTCTCGAAGGAAAGTTAAAAGTAAAAATAATGCTAACACTATTTGTTTGTATGTTTGCAACGACTATTTATCAATCTATAGTTTCTATTTCTGGGCCTTCAATAATTGCTGATCTAGGAGGATTTGAATATTATGCCTGGCTATTTTCAGGATTTTCTTTAACTTCTGCTGTTTGTGCTCCATTTGTAGGTAAATTAACTAAAATTTATGGTCCTAAGAAAATTATGATTCCAGCATTATTTATCTTTTTAATTTCTACAGTCTTATGCGGTTTAAGTAACTCAATATTTTTACTTATATTTTTTAGATCTATACAGGGAATAGGTCTTGCCGGAGTGCTTGGGGTCGTTTGGATAATGATTGCACTTTTATGGAGTCCTAATCAAAGAGGAAAATGGCTGGGAGCTACAGCAGCAGGATTTACTTTAGCAGGTTTAGTGGGTCCATTCTTAGGTGCATATGTTACCCAGTTACTTGGTTGGAGATGGGCTTTCTTCATTATAATTCCAGCAGTATTAGTATCTATGAGATTAATCTCCAAAGTACTCCCAGAAATAGAAAAAGATATGTCAACAAAATTTGATTATAGAGGAGCTATTTTTTTTACTTTATTTGCTAGCTCATTTCTTTTTGCACTATCAATAATTGGTATTGATTCTAATAAAATATTTATTTATATTATTATCTTATTTTTAATTGCTGCTATTTCATTTGGAATATTTATTTACTTAGAAATCAAAGAAAAAGATGAAGGATTTATAGATATAACTTTATTCAAGTATAAGTACTTTTCAGGGGGAATGTTAGGAAACTTGATCATTCCAATTCAATTTGTTGTATATAGCATTTTTTTACCTTTATCCCTAATAGGCGTATATGGTTTCTCTCCTGCAAAAGCCTCCATCCCATTGATAGTAAATGCTATTTCACTAGCTGTTGGAGCTAACTTATTTGGATATTTAATTTCAAAAGTTAGATTACAAATGTGGATAGCTATATTTGGATTTGTAGTAAATGGATTTTGTACATTTTTATTTGGATTAACAGACTTAAAAATTAGTTTTGTAAATCTATTAATTTTGGTATCTATTCAAGGATTTGCAATTCCTGGATCATTTCAAGCATTTATGGTATGTGTTCAAAACGCCTTACCTGAAGAAAAAATTGAGATAGTTACTTCTAGCTTACAATTTGCTAGAGTTTTCGGTATATCTCTTGCTGGATCAATACTGGGGGGTATTCTAATAATAAGTATGGTCAATTATGATTTTGAAAGTCCAAGAAATGAAATTTATGATCCTGACAATATCACTTCAACAGTAAAAATAGAAGAAATAAAACAAAAATATATATCTAGTGGTCAAGTTGATCTATTTGAAAAAGATCTTAATATTTCTAGAGAAAATCTAAGAGGAGGATTAAGGGTTGTTTATTATGCTTCTAGCCTAACTTCCATTCTAGGTGTTTTTTGTTCGATATACATATTTTATGATGCTAGTCGACGTCAATTCTTGGAGGAGGATTCAAAACAGAGTGAATAGCTAGTAACCTTCCTGTAGTTTTATGTCCATTATAGAACCCATGGCGAACCGCAACTTCACAAGTAAACATATCACCCTGACTCAGTGTAATATCGTCTTCTTCAGCATATGAAAAATTTAATTTACCTTCTAAGCAATACATAGATTCTTCATGTTTAGGATGATAGTGATTTGGAGCTATTCCGTTTGGATCACATATAAGTTCTGATATGCAAGTTGATTCTGCTCCCAAAAAATCTCCAACCATATCATACCTCATAACACCTGGAGTAAATTCATAAGGATCATTATTTGATCTATCAAAATATCCTATGGTTGGAGTTTCATGAATAAACTCCGGCTCTTCAACAATAATATTATCTACTTTTATATTTGGTGAAACAGTCAGAATTATGGCATTTGATTTACCTGCATTTCCAAATCCATGGGATTCACCTTTCTTAGCAAGAATAGCGTCACCTTTAGAAGCATTAAAAATCTTATCCCCTAATCTGAACTCAACTTGTCCATCTACAACAAATAGGCTTTCTTCAACATTTGATATTTCATAATAATTTGATTTAGAATTAGGTTCTAATTCGAACTGGTTTACTGAAAGCATTTTTGAACCAGTTTCTTTACCTGTAAGTAGAGTTTTTATAACACCATCAAAAGGCTTAGAAGTAGTATTTTCGTCTATTCTATTTATTCCCATTATCTCTCCATAATTAATCTTGATTCCATGAAGAATCCCAAAAATTTAGTTCATGTTTCAAAGATTCTCTGAAAATATCATTAGCTATTTTATTATCTACTTTTTCTTTAATTGAATCAACATAATTAATTAGCCATGTTGTTACATTTTGATATTCTGGATCAACATATGCATTTATCCATCTTTCATGAAATGAGTTTTCTTTAGTTTGATTATCCTTATATAAATTTCTACCTATTTCATCATAACCCCATTGACAGGGTAAAAGAGAGCAGGCTATTAATTCAGTTTCAAATTTATAAGCAATTGATAGAAGGTAATTACAATATGATTGAGTGGCTAAGGAAGATTTTGAATTAATTAGATCATTTTTCTTTATTCCAAAATCATCACAGAATGACTCATGAAGTTTCATCTCAGAATTTAGGGTTTCACTTAATAAATTTGATAGAAAGCTCATAAATTCAAATGATTTTGACTTTGAAATAGCAATAGAAATAACTCTACAATATTCAATCAAGAATTTATAATCTTGAATCATATAATATTTAAATTTATTTATATCTAAAGATCCATTTTTCATACCTAAAATAAAATCATGTTTTACATGAGTTTTATTCCATAAATTTATATTATTAGATTTTAATTCAACTGAAAAAGACATCTATGCTACTATTACTTTTACTTTATCTCCCGAATTAACTGTTTTCAGAATTTCTAAGTCTCCAACTATTTTGCCCATTACATTCGTTGGAGACGCTGGCCTTATTTCGTCACCTTGACTTACTGGAGTTTTTCCAAAAAATAAACAAATTGCGTTTCCTGGTGGCCAAAAAGCTATATCTCCCAATTCAACAGTTTCCTTAGCCCAGTCATCATTTTCTTTATTAATTGAAGTTGAAAAATATATTTCTTCACCCCAAATTTGAGAAATTCCTTCTAAAGGTAATAAATTAATTAGATCTTTTGAGGTTGGAGAATCATTAAGTTCTGCTTCAATAGAAATATTTTCAAATTCGAAAATTATCTTGGTCATTATTTATTCTTAAGTATGATTTAGGTTTTACAATTAATATAATAATACAAATCATGAGTAATAAGACAGCTGTAATAATAGCCGGTGGGTTAAATAGTAGAATAAAAATGATAAAACCTCTTATTAATTTAGGTGGGAAGCAAATTCTCATCAGAATTCATGATGTTTTAAGAGATCTTTTTTCAGAAATAATTTTAGTAATCAGCCAAGATCAAGATTCAGAGATTCCAGATCTAGGATTAGCACTAAGAATGCATGTCTTAGAAGATATTTATCCGAACAAGGGGCCTATATCAGGAATATATACTGGAATTAATTCATCAATTAATAACGAAGTATTTATAATCGGAGCAGACTATCCTTTTTTATCAAAAAATTTTATTTCTCATATGTTTAGTATTTCAAATGAAAATAAATCTATATTTATCAAGAACAAAGATATATTGAATCCATTACATGCAATTTATATTAAAAATGACTGGGAAGATATCTTACTAAAAAATATTAAGTTATATGGTAATTATTCGCCAAAAAAAATCATCTCAGAATCTATCAATAATAATATTAAGATAATAGATTACACAAAATTAAAAGAAGAATTCATAGAAAGTTTATTCGATATTAATAACTTATCTGATCTAAAAAAAGCTAAGGGAATAATTACTAGAAAAGGACATGCAATAAGACCAGATATTAGACCAGAAGGAGTATGATTATTCGTACCTAAGTGCTTCAGCTGGATATGTTTTACTAGCTTCATTTGCCGGAATAACACTAGCTAAAATTGAAGCAACAACAGTTATTATTATCAGTATTCCAACTTCTACATAAGGTATAACAAACTTTGCATCTTCAAGCTCTTTAGATATTTCAAGATATATAAGCCAAGATTGTAATGTTCCTAATCCTATTCCTACAAATATTCCAAGTAATGTAATGAATGATGACTCAATTAAAAATTGAGCTCTAATCATTGATGATCTAAATCCTATTGCCCTAAGGACCCCAATAGATTGACGCCTTTCTACTACTGCTCTTACAGATAATACTCCTATTGCAGCTACTCCTACTACTAATCCAAGTCCACTAAATCCTTGAAAAAGTTTGTTGAATGAATTACCAGCAGATCTTTCATCCTCAATTCTTTTCATTAGACTTTCAGAATTCATACCATTTGCCAAAAAGGTTTTTTCCAATTTTTGAGCATATTCAGGTGCATTCTCTTTATCATTAATTTCAAAATAGTATGTATCTATTGGTACATACTCTTTAGCTATCACTTCTGTCAAAGAGTCTTTAGAATAAAAAGTTGCACCTCCGCCTCCAAAACCACTTTCAGTAGCAAGTCTTTCTACGATACCAATAACTTTTAGTTCTGTAGGATCTTCGGAACTTCTAGTTTTCTTCATTTGTATACTGAATGACTGAATTTCTCTAGGATCTTCTCTTTCAACAAAAGACGTCTTAAAGCTTCTATCTGGGGGACCAAAAGGATCTCCAGAAGCTATAATTGAACCACTTGCCACAACTAAGCTAGGGTCAGATAATAGTGCTTGCCATATTTCTCTATCATTAGATCCATAATTTTCATCAATATGAGCCATTCGCCATTTTGTATTATTTATAAAATTATCATCTAAAGAGACAAGCTTAGAACTTTTATAAGAATTATTTTCTCCGTCTAGTTCTTTCACATCAACTCCTATTGAAGATGTTCCTGCAAAGGATATAACTTCAGACATATCCAAGTAATCTTCAATATTTCCTGAAATAGGCAAAGATGTACTAACAGAAGATTTTATATCATAACCTCCAGTAACTCTTTCAGGTTGATCAATTGACACATCGTTTAATCCATTCAAAATAGAAAATATCATTAGTGTAAATATTATAAGTGCAAACATTGCGACAGTGAGGCCAGTTCTAAACTTAGATGCCATAGGATAGCTAATAGCAGTTTTAGTAACAGCCTTTAAACCAGAAAATCTAGATAAGAAAATATTTAATATAAAGATCAAAATTTTGGTATTTGACATTAATAACCATACTGCTGCTGCTGTAGAAATACCTCCTCCTAATGGCCAAAACCAAGGACCAGGCTCTGATAAATCTCCAGCTATTGGTTCTAATAAATCACCTGGTAAAGAACTGCACAATAAAACTAATCCACCTTCAAATGTTCCTCCAATTTGTCCTACGCTTTCTGGATCACTTAAGAACTTAGAGGATATGAATCTAATAAATAATCCCAAAGCAAGAGCACCTCCAATTAAGCCTAAGCTAAAGTTAGCCAATGTATCTGTTTGAATACCAATGATAATAAGTAAAACTGAAAAAATTGCTAAAAGTATATACGATTGTTTCCCAAAAAGAACAAATAAAGACTTAATTAGACTAAATGGCCAAGTTACAGGGGAAAATATTAAGTTGATAAAGTTTCTTATCTTACCTGATCTAGTAATTATTGAAATTAATATTTTTATTGGATAAATGATATTCCATAAAACATCAATAATTTTTTTTCTTCGTGGTTCTGGAGGTTTTTTTACGAATTCATCCTTTAGCCCTCTAATAGCAACTACTATATTTAAGTTTGAAGCTCTGTATGCAGAGAAAACTACAGTAATAAATGTCAATATTAATCCACTTGAAAAGGCGATAAGTAAAGAAGTTATAGAGTAGCTAGGAGTTATAGAAAAAACATCTTCTCCTATAATATCTTGAAGTACTATAACTAAAGCAAAACTTAGTCCTATTCCGACAAGCGTACCTACTATCGCAGCTAGAAATGAATAAACGGTACCTTCATAAGTAAATAATTGAATTAGATCTCTACGCTTTAAACCAACTGCTCTTGCCATACCTAGTTCTGTAGATCTGGCTGCTGCAAGAAGTACAAAAACAAGAAAAATAAGTAACATACCTACCATTATTGAAAAAGAACCAAAAATTGTAAAAATACTAGTTATTCCTGAAGAAACATTCTCAGCCAGCCTAACACCATCGCTCTTAGTTTCTTGAACTCTTAATCTAGTTAGATCAGTGGAAAGCACTAAAAGATTAGTAGCTTCTTTTTGCAACCCAGATTTTTCTAAAACACCCAAAATTATAAGCTGTGTTGTGTAGCTAGATATTCCAGTTATAAAATCAACATCAAAATTATTGTTCTTTAACTGATCAGACAGTTTAATTAAGTCTTCTGAGGTTTCTTTATCAGTTTGTTCTAAATCAATTGCTTCATCGGAAATTAATCCTGGAATATTATTACTCTGAAGTAAATTGAAAATATCGGTTGCAACTTCTCTATTAGTGAGCTCAGATCTTAGAAACTTAGTAACTTCATCAGAGTTGGTTATAGATTCATCTCCATTACCCACATTAGATACCATAATGTTTGTTATTTGATTTTTTTTGGACAATAAATTTTGAAGAGTTTCTAACTTAAAAATTACAGTTGGAAAAGATTCTCCACCAGCTACACCTTGAGACTTAAGAATTCCAGCTACTATAAATTCTGTTGATCCATTATTAGTGAAAATATTTATTTTCTCGCCTACTTTAATTTTTATAGCATCACTAGCTTCTGAATTAACATAAACACTATTGGAATTAAGATCATCGAGTAATACCTCATTATTTTTGGTATCAAATAAAATTTCACTAGAATTATTTAATTCAAGCCCCCTTATATTCATACTACTTTCTGCTAAACCTGAATTATCATTTGATACAGGCAATTGAGTTTCAATATATGGCTGTAGATCATCTATCTTATCAAAATCTTTTGTTATTTTTTTTACATATTCAAATTCTGAATAATCAAAATACTCATCTCCAAATAGTTGTTTACCAGGGCCACTTATCCTTTCATCAACTGTTCCTAAACTATCTAAAACTACAGACCTTATTGAGTAACGAACTGTGTCTCCAATACCTAATGAAGTAGCTACAATTGTTGAACTAAGCATCAAGCCTATAATTATTAGGATACTTTGTCCTTTTCTTCTCGGAATATTTCTAGTCCCCATTTTCACAAGGATAAATCTTCTAATAGCTCCAATGGAAACAATAAGAATAATTATCAATAATAATGCAGACATTACTAATGATAAACTTGTAGCTGGAACTCCAAAGATCTTATCCATAATAAACTATACTACTTCTCCATCTTTCATACTTATTATTCTGTTAGCTCTTCCACCAACATAATCTGAGTGAGTAACAATAACGAAAGTTTGATTATTTTCTTTATTCATTTTTATGAGTAGATCCATAATCTGCTCTTCATTTTCACTATCAAGATTACCTGTAGGTTCATCCGCCCAAACTATAGCAGGATCATTCACCAAAGCTCTGGCAATAGTGACTCTTTGTCTCTGACCTCCGGATAGTTCTCCGGGTAACTGATGAAGCTGATTTTCTAAATCTACTTCTTTCAGTTTTTCTATAGCTTTAGATCTAGCATCTTTACTAGAATTCCCAGAAACTAATAAAGGCAATTCAACATTTTCAACAGCTGTCAAAACCGGAAGAAGATTGTAGGTTTGAAACACAAAGCCCATTCTTTTTGCCCGGAATTCACTTAGTTGATCATCATTTAATTGATTTAGTGATTTCCCCTGAATCAATATATTTCCGTCATCAATCGTGTCTAACCCAGATAAACAATTCAATAAAGTTGTTTTACCACAACCACTTGGGCCCATAACTCCAACAATTTCTCCTTCATTTATTGAAATATTTAGGCCTTTTAGGGCATGAACCTTAATATCTTTACTAACATAAGTTTTATGCAAATTTGAAGTTGATATAACTATTTCTGACATAATTTTTAAAATCCATTTTTTGAATAATTTATTAGAATAATGCTAACATATTGAGAATACTTCTAGAAAGTAACAATTAGTTAATATTATCCCCTTTGATAAAATGTAGAATAATACTTATATTAATGCCACATATATAGCTCACTATGAAAAAAATTATCATTGTAAGACACGGACAAACTAACGCAAATGTTAATGGAATGACTCAAGGACAGGTAGATTCAGAATTGAATGAAAAAGGGATTTCTCAAGCCGAAAAAACCGGCATTTATATTAGAAATAATTATTCAATAGATGAGGCTTGGGCAAGCGATTTGAGTAGAACAAGGAAAACGGCAAGCTATATAACAAAAGAATTCTCTACCTCGAAATTAATTAGAGAAATGTCATTTGGAGACTGGGAAAATCATCTATTTGAAAATATTTCAAAAAAATATCCAAAACTTGTAGAACAATACTCAATTGGAAGTGATGAATTCAAAGCACCAAATGGTGAAACTTTTGAAGATATGTTCTTAAGAGGAGAAGAATTTTTAACAAATATTGATCTTAATGAATCTAACACCTGCTTGATAGTTTCTCATGGAGGATTTATGAGAACACTTATACCACTAATTATGGGACTGCCTAGAAAAAGTATGCTAAATTTTCAATTTGATAATTGCTCAATATCTGAACTCAATTTCCCAAAAAAAGATCGTGTGCCTATCTTGCATAAAATAAATTATATAGATCACCTCATCTAAAAAGATTTATTATATAAATAATGTTAAGATGATTAAAGATAAATTTTTATTTCTAAATATAATATGGTCCAAAAAAAATCTAAAAAAAACATTTCAGAAGAAACTGAAATCGAGCTCCCCAAGGAATGCTTGAAGGTAAAAGAAGGCGTAGCTTGTCACTGGGTTATTGATCCACCTAATGGCCCTGTATCAACTGGAAAATGTAAGAGATGTGGAGCATCTAAAGAGTTTAAGAATTCAGTGGAATTTTCTTCTTGGTATGGATCAAAATCTGATTTTGATAAAAAGAAATCTGGGAAAAAATAACTTTTTATGGATTTAGGTCTAAAAAATAAAAATGCCCTTATTACAGGTGGATCTAGAGGTTTAGGACTTTCATCAGCCATTTCTCTTGCTAAAGAAGGAGTCAATCTACATATTTGTGCAAGATCTAGAGAAGATTTACTAAAAGCAAAAAAAATGCTTAGTAAATTTAAAGTAAAAGTTCAATTATCTGAAATTGATCTTTCATCAGAAAATTCTATTCAAAATTTGTATGATCAATCATTAAGTGAATTCCAAAAAATTGATATTTTAGTTAATAATGTTGGGGGAAGCCTAGGAACAAAGTCATTAATAAGTTCTTCCATTGAAGATTTTCAAAAAGTAATGGATATTAACACATGGGCTGCAATCAGATTAACAAAATTATTTACTCCCATAATGATTCAAAATAAATGGGGAAGAGTTATTAACATTGCTTCAATATATGGAAGAGAATTAGGTGGATCAGCACCATATATGGCGGCAAAAGCAGCATTAATAGCTGCAACTAAACATACTGCAATAGACCTAGCAAAGACAGGAGTTACTGCAAATTGTATAGCTCCCGGATCTATAAAGCACGAAAAAGGAAGTTGGGAAAAATTTGTTTCTAGCAGTTCAAAAGAGGCTGTAGATGATTTTATAAAGAACAATTTACCAATGGGTAAATTTGGATATCCTGAAGCTGTAGGAGACACCGTGGCTTTCCTAGCATCAAATAATGCTAGGATGATTCTAGGCACATGTCTAAATGTAGATGGCGGACAATCTAATAGCCTGTTTTAAGAAATCTTTATTATGATATCTCTACTGAAGCACCAGAAGCTTCAACCTTGGTCTTAATTTCCTCTGATTCTTCTTTAGAAACTTCTTCTTTAATAGGCTTTGGAGCAGATTCAACAAGATCTTTTGCTTCCTTTAATCCTAATGAAGTTACTTCTCTTACAGCCTTAATTACAGCTATTTTATTAGCTCCAACATCTTTTAATGTAACAGTAAATTCTGTTTTTGCTTCTCCAGCAGCAGGTGCATCACCTGATTCACCTCCTGAGGGAGCTGCTGCAACTGCAACTGGGGCTGCCGCACTTACTCCAAATTCTTCTTCTAAAGCTTTTACAACTTCAGAAAGATCAATAACAGACATTTGTTTGATTTCTTCAATCAATTCTTCTTTTGATAATGCCATAACTTTCTCCTTTATTTATTTTTTATTATCTTCTTTAGTTTTTGGTTCCTCTGACTTTGGTTCCTCTGCCTTTGGTTCCTCTGCCTTTGGTTCCTCTGCCTTTGGTTCCTCTGCCTTTGGTTCCTCTG
>JAKUNJ010000010.1 GCA_022451965.1 Dehalococcoidia bacterium
TAGATTTCCAAACTTTGGTTTTATGAACCATTGGTCTAGAACTCTATAATCTCGTATGGTTTTAGGGTCCCAATTTGTCATCGGCTTACGCTGTGTAAGCATTAGAGACCATGATGATTTAGACATTTCATTTATTTTTTGAATTTTTGCTCTCATCTGATCTGTTATATTTTCAAAATGATCATATATTTCTTCTGTTGAATCAAATGTTCTAGCCATAGTAACTAGTCCCATAGGGTTAGACCAAGATTTTGTTAAAAATCCTATTCCTGACCATCCAAACATAGATCTTAATTCTTTTAATCCATCTAGGACTGCATCAGCATCACCAGGTGATGTTTGCTTAAATGTTCTTAACACATATTTCATATTTCAAATTCCTTTCTATTAATCAAACATTAATCTAGTTATATGTCTCCTGGGAGGCTCAATCAAAAAATCTTGAACTGATTCCATAACTTTAATATTTGATTTAGATTCTTCAAATGTTGGTAAAAAGGAAAGATTTGGAAAAGGTAATGTCATAACAATATCTCCTGGTTCCATAGATCCAATAGGTACAGATATTCCAGGCATATTACCATTTCTTCCTACAGAATTTTTAATTACTGCATCTGCAAGATCCCATCTTTTACCTATTTTAGCTTTCATCCAAAATTGAATAACATATTTATTTTTTTTCATGTTTTCAAAATTAGGCCCTGATGGTGATCTAAGTACTTCAAAAACAGTATTAACATACATATCACAATAAGAATTTAGTTCACTAATTTTGTTTCCAACTTCTTTATTTGAAGACATTTTTTCAAAATGTTGATCTATTTCTTCCATTGATTCAAATCTCTTGAAATGACTTATTAAGCTAACTGTATTTGTAAAGGGTAAAGTTATTCCTCCTTGTCCTGACCAACCCATCAATTTTCTCAATTCTATTGTTCCTTCCGTTACCTCTCTTATTTTAGAAACGTGAGGTTTTCTAAAACTTCTAAATGTATATGGCATTTTCTTTCCTTTCTTTTTACAATCTGAAGAAGATTTAAAAATAAACCTACAAGGTTTTATTATTAGATTTATGTACATTAAGTAAATAGAATGTAACAAAATTACATATTTAGATACTAATTGCTAAGGTCATTAACTTACAGCTAAGCTTTTAGTTCAAGTGTCAATAAAAACTTTTTTTTCTCTATGCCACCGCCATAACCAGAAATGTCTCCTATGTTAGATATGATTCTATGACAAGGAACTATTATAGATATAGGATTTTTATTATTTGCATTCCCTACAGCTCTGTATGCTTTAGGATTTTTTATAGATTTAGCTATATCACTATAACTTTTGGTTTTTCCATACTCAACATTCTTAAGTTCATTCCAGACTTTTTTTTGAAAATCTGTACCATAAATATATTTGATAGGTATATCAAACTTTCTTCTTTTACCTAAGAAATACTCATCTAATTGAATGATTGATTTATCTATAACTTTATTTGAAAAATTATTTATTTTTTTTTTATAAAAATACCTACTGAAATTTCTTTCAGGTTGATAAAACTTTAACATGCAAAGATTATTTTCATCAGAAATAAGTAAGAGTGGACCTACAGATGATTGATATATTTTAGAGAAATATTCCAATTATTTTACGCTAATACTTCTTTTATTTCTGAAGATATTTCCCTTGTAGAATCTACTAGATAATCAATCTCTTTTTCTGACATTAATATATTCAGGGCACCAGCATTCTTTAGCTGCAATAATATGCCTTTATTTCTAAGATAAGAAAATAAAATTTTTGTCATTTCTGAATTATTTTCAATAAATGATCTATAATCTCTTATTTGATTATCGTTAAAATTAATACCAAACAAAGATCCATATCCTGTTACCTGTACAGGTAAGTCTATTTCGTTAAAAACTGAAGATAATTTAATTCTAAGAGTTTCGCCTAATTCATTCATTTTATTAAAATTATTCTCAGTTAGATTTTCCATCACAGTTACTCCAGCTTCCATAGTAAGTGGATTTCCATTAAAAGTTCCAGCATGAGCAATATCATAATTAGGACTGGTGGGATCAAATAATTCCATAATTTCTTCTTTTCCACCAAATGCTCCCACTGGTAATCCTCCACCTATTATTTTCCCTAGAGTAGTCATATCTGGTGTAATATCAAATGATTCTTGAGCTCCTCCAGAAGCTACTCTAAAACTTTGAATTTCATCAAATATAAGTAGAATCCCTAGCTCTTCAGTTATATCTCTGATAAATCTAATAAATTCAATATCTAAAGGTAAATATCCAAAATTTGAAATAATTGGTTCCATTATTACACATGCTAAATCTTCTTTGTGGATACTTATTAATTCCTTTGACTTTTCAATATTGTTATAAGGAAGAACAATAACGTCATCTAATATACTTTTTGGTTGATAGCTATATTCAGGGATCCCTGGATGAGTATCAATATTTAGATCTTCTTTTTTAGGGTATACGCTAACAGAAACATGATCATGTGTTCCATGATAACCTCCTTCAAATTTAGCTATTTTAGTTTTTTTAGTAAAAGATCTAGCTGCCATTATTGCCATCATTGTTGCTTCAGTACCTGAATTTGTAAATCTTACTTTCTCAAAAGATGGGACTCTTTCAACTAATATATCTGCTAGCTTAGATTGGCCTTCAGTAGGAACACTATATACAGTTCCTTCTTGAACTTGCTTTGTAAGAGTTTTTACTATTTCAGGGTGAGTATGCCCCAGAATTAAGGTTGTAGCGTTTAACATGAAATCTAAATAATTATTATTATCAATGTCATTTATGTACATACCTTCTGCATTATCAACAAAAAAAGGATAAGGATCCATCCACTGAGTAGTTCTAGTATTTCCACCAGGCATTACTTTTGATGCTGCTATATGCTTAGTATGAGAATTCGGGGTATTTTTTTCATATTGAACATATTGGTCATTCAATATCTGATTTAGTTTTTCTTTCATGGATGATTTCATATATTGAAATTATATATCTTTATTTTATTAAAGAAACGTTTTTTCTTTCAGGATTCCAATTCGGGCCAAACATATTCAAGAATAGTACCAACCCAACTAAGGACATTGCTAAACCAATCGTAAAAAATAAATAGTTTATATTTAGGTCTTGGCTAATTATTAATATTCCAAAAATTGAAACTACTGACAATCTAGAAATTCCTCCAACTATTGGAAATAACATGTTTCCTGTACCTTGACTGGCAAAATATAGAGTTTTACCAAAAGCAAAAAGCATATAAAATGGACCAACGATACTGAGATACAAAGCACCAATTGCATATGCCTCAGGATCCGTTGTAAATAAATTTAACCAAATACTAGGAAATATAGATAAAGTAATACCAACTATTGCAACAATAGAAGCTATTATACTTGCACCAAACCAAGCAGATTTTCTGGCTCTAGAAAACTGTTTAGCACCAAAATTTACGCCTGTTGTAGATGTTAATACTCCACCTATGCCGAATGCAAAGGGAATTAATGTTTGCTCCAACCTTGCACAAACCCCATATCCTGCAACTGCCTCAGTACCAAAATTTGCTATGAAGCTAGTTGTTACTAAAATAGTTACAGCAATAGAGATACTATTTATTGCTCCTACTCCCCCAACCTTAAAAATATCTATAAAAATATCCTTTCTTAGGGCAGTGATTTTTATTGAAACATTATATCTACCTCTAAAAATTGAAATGAGCATACAAATAGAAGCAATAGCTTGAGGTATGATCATTGCTGATGCTAATCCGACTAGACCTAATGATGGGAAAAACCACCAACCTAAGGAAAGTGAACCTGCTAGTATAAGCTGAGTAATTCCTATAATAATATTGATTCTAGCAAGAGCTTGATAGTCTCCGAATGCCCTGAATATAGAAGTTAATAAAAAAAATAAAAAGATAAAAGGAGAGAAACCAAAAAATATTCTAGAGTAAGTTAAAGCTTCATTGACAACTTCTTCTTCAACTCCAATTAAATAGAATATATATTTTGAAAAACCAACAAAAAGAACGAAAAAAATTATTGAGATTAGTAAGTAAACTATAAAGGAATGCCACACCACAAAATTAGCTCTATTAATATCATTCGATCCTATAGATCGAGATAATGCTGAAACTACTCCCCCACCTATAGCACCCTGTCCAATCATTCCAGCTAATGAAACTAAAGGGAATACAACTGACACAGCAGCAAGTGAAATAATTCCTAGTTGACCTGCAAAAAATATTTCAGAAAAAGTAATTACTAACATAAAAAGAACTGAAATCATATTTGGAGTTGCTAACTTAAACAACATTGATGGTATTGAACCATCAAGAATTAATTTTATTCTTTCTGAATCTTGTAAGCTCATTTTAAGTACTTTATAGATTACTTAGTACTAGTAGCAATCTGTATCCCTCAGTATTATATGATAAAAACATTTTGAAAGCGGAGAATTACTATGCCATATGGTGGAAATGATTGGTTAGATTTAAATCAAGAAGAGAGTATTGAACCAGAATTACCTATTTGTGATCCACATCATCATTTTTGGGACTTGAGAAGTGAAAGAACACCATATGGAAAATATTTACTTAATGAATTATTAAGTGATTTCAAAGATCATAATATTAAATCAACTGTATTTATTGAGGCTAGAGCTATGTACAACATAAATCTAGAAAAAAGTTATCAATCTGTTGGAGAAGTAGAATTTGTTCAAGGATTATCTGCTGCTAGTGCTAGTGGTATATATGGTAATAGTAGAGCAGCTGCAGCAATAATTGGTCATGCAAATCTAAATCTTGGCTCAAAAGTAAAACCAATTTTAGAATCTTTAGTCGCAGCAAGCCCAAATAGATTTAGAGGTATAAGGCATATTGTTGCAAAAGATGATGATCCTAAAGTTGTTATGAGACAGGTTTATGACCTAAAAGAACAAATGACTACAAAAAATTTTATCGAAGGTGCAAAAGTTTTAGCTGATATGGGACTAACTTTTGATTCATGGATGTATTTTCATCAATTACCAGAGCTACTTAATTTAGCAAAAAAGGTTCCTGAATTAGAAATCGTATTAGATCATGTAGGCGGATTACTTCAAGTAGGCAGATATTCAACTATAAAAAAAGAAGTTAAAGAAATTTGGAAAAAAAATATTTCAGATTTATCTGAATGCCCAAATGTAAAAATTAAGTTAGGTGGTTTAGGTATGCCTATATTTGGATATGATTGGCATGAAAGAGATATTCCAATTGGTTCAGATGATTTAGCATTTGACATGGCTCCAATTTTAGATTTCTGTATTGAAAAATTCACTCCAGAAAGAGGGATGTTTGAGAGTAATTTTCCTGTAGATAAGGTTTCTTTTAGTTATAATATTTTATATAACGCTTTCAAAAAATACTCTAAAGATTTTAGCAAATCTGAAAGGGCTGCAATGTTTCATGATAATGCGGTTAAGTTTTATAAAATATAGTAATAATAGAAAGAATAATTCATGATTTACAACAAGATTCTTGAAAATATTAAATCTAATAAAACAGCTGTTGGATTAAATATAAATATAAACTCACCTCATTTAGTTGAGTTTTTTGGATCAATGGGATTTGATTGGGTTTTTATAGATTGTGAGCATGGATCCATGTCAGATTCAGAGGCTGAAAATATGATCAGAGCTGCAGAATTATATGATATGGCTTCAGTTGTTAGAGTTGCAGCTAATGAACCATATTTGATACTAAAAATGCTTGATGCTGGTGCTAGAGGAATTGTTGTACCTCATATTGATAATAAAGATGAGGCCATAAAAGCTAGAAATGCTGCTAAATATCCTCCTTTAGGATTAAGAGGATCAAATTATGGAACAGGAAGAAACAATAAGTACGGATCACTTATTAATGATACTGAAGAGTATTACAAGTTTGCTAATAACAATACTATTTTATTTGCTCTAATAGAATCTAAAGAGGCTGTAGAAAATATTGATGAAATTTTATCTGTTGATGGAATTGATGCTACTTGGCTTGGTCCATCAGATATGGCATTATCAATGGGCTTACCTGGTAAAAATCAAGTACAAAAATACTTAGATATCGTTGTAAAAAAGACTATAGAAAAAGGAAAGATTTCGGCAGCTACACATTCAGGACCTGATCAATTTGATGAATATGAACATTTTCATAAATTAGGATCGAAAGTTTTATCAATTACTTCTCTTTCATTAATGAAACAGGCTGCAATAAATTGGCAAAAAAACATAAGAAAATTAGATTAAGTAAGGCTAAATTTTGAACATTATAGAAGTTGAAAATCTAGTAAAAAAATATGATAAATTTATTGCAGTAAAGGGTATAGATTTTACAGTTAAACAAGGTGAAATATTTGGCCTTCTGGGTCCTAATGGTGCTGGAAAAACTACAACTGTTGAGATACTAGAAGGACTTAGAAAAGCAACTTCAGGAATTGCAAGTATAGACGGAATCGATGTTTCAAAAAATTCTAAGGGTGTAAAAAAAATAATTGGTGTTCAACTTCAAGAATGTTCTTTTTTTGATAAGTTAACGCTATATGAAATAATTGAAATGTTTTCTGTGCTTTATTCAACAAATTCAGATATAAATTCAATACTAGAAAAAGTTGGGTTATTAGAAAAGAAAAACTCATACTATAAACCCTTATCAGGTGGTCAAAAACAAAGATTATCTATTGCAGTTGCTTTAGTTAACAACCCAAAAGTATTATTTTTAGATGAACCAACAACTGGTCTAGATCCACAAGCCAGAAGAAATATGTGGGAATTAATAAGTGAAATAAAAAAAGATGGTAAAACCATAATTCTTACAACGCATTATATGGAAGAGGCAGAAATTCTTTGTGACAGAGTAGCAATTATAGATTCAGGAAAAATTGTCAAAATAGACTCTCCAAAAAATTTAATATCAGAACTCTTAAATTCTGGATTTGTAACAGAAAAAAGATATCAAGAAGCTACACTTGAGGATGTTTTTCTTGACCTTACAGGCAAAAGCTTAAGGGAATATTAATGAAAATATATCTGATTATTGCTTCATCAACCATAAAAATGTATTTCAGAAGAACTCAAAGTCTTTTCTGGACTCTATTTTTTCCTGTTGTAATGATGATTGGACTTGGATTTTTTGGTTTTGGAGAATATGAAAAACCTAAACTAGGAATAATCGATCGTGCAAATAACACAACATCTAAAGAATTTATAAACAACTTACAACAAAAACAATACATTGAAATAGATCAAAATATTGAGGAAAACTATGAAGAAAATTTATTAGAGCACTTAACAGATTCGGTTCTTATTATTCCAGAAAATTTTGGGTCAAGTAATAATAAAATCGAAATATATTATGAGAAATCTAATTCAGAATTAGCCTATTCTTTTCAAGATACCTCTTTATTTTTACTGCAAAATTTACAAGATAATAATTTTACAGTCGAAATTTTAGAAAAAAAATTTGAACATGAAAATCAAGGTTACAAAGGTTTTCTAGTACCTGGAATAGTTGCCTTAGCTATAATGCAAAGTGGTATTTTAGGAGTAGTTTTCACAATAATAAATTATAAAAGCCAAGGTGTCCTAAAACGATTACAAGCTGCCCCAATAAATCCAGGGCATTTTCTGATAGGTCAATTGATAAGCAGACTTTTGATACTAACAATACAAACTGTAGTTTTATTTATAATAGGTGTATTAATATTGGATATAAATATAGCTCTTGGTAATATTTATGCATGGATTAATATTGGCATTTTTTCAATTCTTGGATCCATCTTATTTTTATTTATTGGTCTAGCCATTTCTGGAGCTTCTCCTAATGAGGATTATGCTGCGCCATTTGCTAACTTAATAACTTTTCCAATGATGTTTTTGTCAGGAGTTTTTTTTGATAACGAGCTTCTTCCTGATTGGATATCTAATATTACAGAATTCCTACCATTAACTCCATTAGTAGAATCTTTAAGAGAATCAGCACTTTACGGAACCAATACTTTTGAATTACTTCCAGAACTTATCACCATATTAGCTTGGATAATGGTTGCGTTTGGTGTGGGAGTTAAGACATTTAAGTGGGAATGATTCTTAAGTTATCCTAATTTCTCTAATTTTTCTTCGTCTAGTTCAAAGCCTAAACCAGGTTTATTATTAAGGTGAATATGACCATCTTCTATTTTATATGGTTCTACTAATAAATTATTATGTTCAGGTATAAATGTATGTGAATGTTCTAGTTTATAAAAATTAGGAACAGAAGTTACAACATGAGCAGCAGATATCAATTCAATAGGGCCACCCGGAATTACATGAGGAGCTATTGGTATATAATAAGCCTCTGCCATAGTAGCTATTTTCTTTATTTCTGATATACCTCCAGTCCAAACAGTATCAGGCATAATAAAATCTGCTAAATTATTTTCTAGAATAGGAATAAAATCTGCTCTAGTGTAGAGACGTTCACCAACACAGATTGGAGCATTGGTACTCTCTTTTACTTGTCTTAAAGCATTTATTCCTTCAGGTGGGACTGGCTCTTCAAACCAAGCAATATTAAATCTTTCAAATAAATTATTAGAAATTCTAATAGCGTTAGGAACATTATAGTGACCATGAGCATCAATCAATATTTCAATATCAGGCCCAACAACTTCTCTTACTGCTTCTACGATGTCATATCCTAGTTGCTCCCCTTCTTGAGATATAAATCCATCTTGGTACATTGTATGATATTGAGTCATTTCTAAAAATGGATCAAGTTTACATGCATTATGGCCATTATCTACCACATTTGATTTGGCAGCTCGGGCATAATCTTCAGGAGTATTACAACCCGTAAACCATGCATTACAATATAGCCTTACTGGATCTCTGTAGCTTCCTCCTAATAGATCATAGACTGGCAAACCAGAAACTTTTCCTTTGATATCCCATAATGCAATATCAAAGCCTGCAGTAAGGGAAGTAGTAAAACCTCTTGATCCCATATAAGAAAACATTCTATATATTTTGTTCCACAATCTATCTATATCCATAGGGTTTTCTCCAATTAATTGTGGAGAAACTTCACGGATAGCAGTTGCCATAAATTCTTCAGATACATTTACAGAAGATCCAACTTCCCCCCATCCATGTATTCCTTCATTGGTTTCAACTTTAATAAAAACCCATTTTTTATTAGTAAGACTTTTTGATGTTTGAGCATATTCAGCAGCATAAATTTTTATATCAGTTATCTTCATTTTTCCCTCAGAAATATAAATTATTTGCTCATGAGTATATAAATGAGATACAAAATGTCAATAAATAGATTTTTTTTTAATCATAATTAAATTATTCTTAAATCAATAAACTATAAAAATCTTAATGAGTAATAAAAAAAATATACTAATTTCTTCTAAAGATTCAAATCTGAGTAATATATTTTCTGATTCTTTGGAAAATTATAATACTAAATTTTTAGATTTAAGTATTATTGACATAAACTCTCACGAATCATACAACGAAATTCTTAAGGATATAAACATATATGTACATCTTTGCCATGGAGGTTACAAGGATTCAAATCCTATGAAGATGATCGATTATCATACAAGAATTACATACGATATTTTATTTGCAGCAGGTAAAGAAAATGTTGAAAAGGTTTTTGCTATATCCACACTAGATTTATTCAAGAACTATGAATCTAATCTAACAATTACAGAAAATTGGGAAGTAAATTACCCTGCAAGTGAAATTGATTTACTTTGCGCTAACCTAGCTGAAAATGTTTGTAAAGAATTTGCTAGAGATAGAGTATTTGAAGTTGTTAATCTCAGGCTGGGTAATATTGATAATAAAGATAATACTTTTCTTTCTGAAGAAACACTTAAGAATAAGTTTTTGCAACTTATAAATTTTGATAATGAAGAATTTGAAAGAGCTAAAGCTGCACAGAACGAACAATTTGTTTCAGCTAGAAAAAAAGGTGCTAACTGGATAAATTTACATTTACAAGATTCTTTCGATAACCAAAAATATCTTACTAATAAAATCGAAGATTTGCTAAATCCAGGAGTTATTTAATGAAAATTTTAATTCTTGGTGGCACAGGTATGCTAGGTCCATGGGTAGTTAAAGCTCTAAAAGATAAACACGAAATTTTACTTACAGATATAAGCGAGCCTCCAAAATCTTATAATGGTAATTTCAAAAAATTAAGTGTTGATGATATTGATGGAGTAGTTAAAGCTTCCGAAGGCATGGATTGTATAGTAAATTTATCTGTTTTAAGAACTGATAGAAAGCTTGCTTTTGATGTATCAACTAAAGGGAACTTCTCAATGATGGAAGCTGCTAGGATTAATAATATAAAAAGGGTTATAAACACAGGCCCTCATTTTCAGCTTGTAGGACAATCTTATGAAGAGTGGGACTATGACCTAAATCCTGATATGCCACCACAGCCTGGTACTAGATTATACGCAATTAGTAAGTACCTTGGACAAGAAATATGTAAAAGATATTCTCAACAATTTGGAATACAATTGATCACTCTTCTTTATTACAATATGCGACATCACCTGGATCTAACTACTCCAGATTTTGAACCAGCAAAACTTCATCAAGATATGACTCCTTTCACAACTTCTTGGATAGATTGCGGGGAAGCAGTCAGATGTGCTGTTGAGGTTTCGAATGATAAGTTATTATCAAAGCAAGAAACCTTTTTCATATCACCACAAATTCCTCACAACAAATTTAATAGTGAAAAAACTTACAGAGTATTGGGTTGGACTCCGAGATATAACCTAGAAAGACTTTGGAATAAAAAAATTGTAGAATCAAGTGAGCATACAGAAGATTACTATTAGATTTCTTTTACGATCTGAACAACTCTTCCAAGTATATTTACATTATCAAGATCAAGATTTATGTGGTTATTATAAAAAGTTAATTTTTTATCGTCATTATTGGCTTTAGCAATTACGAAACTTTTTTCCTGAAAAGAATCTTCATTATTTAAAATTTCCAAAAGCCACAAGGTATTATGCTTAATTCTTCTAACAAGAGCTTCGTGCCTAACTTTTGTTAATTCAGGACTCCAACCAGTGTTAATGTAAATTCTATCTCCAGAATTTATATCAGGAGAATTTGAATCATCTTCAACAAATAACCCCAAAGCATCATCAGAAAAAATATTTGGATCCCAATAGGCATACATTGTAGGAGTAACTGGTTCTTTAGTTACGTACAATTTGTCTAATTCTGATGTTTTATAAACAGGTATTTCATTTGGTAAAGTTGATAAAACATTCTGAAGTATAGTCCTATAGCCAGTATTTACTTTATTTGAAATACCCAAAAGTTCAGAAATTTCTATCTGAAAAATTTCACATATCTTAACTAAATCCGAAGTTTTTATTTCTCTTTGGTCAGTTTCAATTTTAGATAACCAAACGGGAGATTTTTTCATTTGAGATGCTACTTCTACCTGTGATAAGTTCATTGAAAGCCTATATTTCTTGATTTTTTCACCCGTAGAAGCCTGAGGAGAAAACTTTTGACCTTCTGCATAAATAGCCATTTGCTTACTTAATATCCTTTTTGCTAATATTTAATATCAAATAATTTCCTTTTTAGTTATTTTAATACCTGAGTATATATTAAAAATAGAAAAATTTACTAATTTTATATGATAAGAATTCAGAGTTATAATAATGAAGATAAAATAGATAATAAAAAATTATAAAAATGGAAAATTTCAAAGAATCAATAATTTCTGGCCTTAATGAATACTTAACAGCACTTTATAAGGCACTAGATGGACTAAATATACATGAGCTGAAATGGCAACCATCATTGGAATCAAATAATATAATTTATCTAGTTTGGCATATGGCAAGAGTTGAAGATAATTGGATAAATAAGATTTTGGGTGGAAATCAAACTATTTGGGAAAAAAATCAGTGGGCTAAAAAACTCAATATAGATCAAAATTTAGATGATGCTGACTACGGTAAAGGATATGGAAAAGAAGATATTTCTAATTTACCTGATATGAATATTGATCAATTGAAATTATTTTATAAAGATCAAAGAAAAGCAAGCTTAGATGTAATTATTAAACTTAAAGATGAAGATTTAGAAAAAGACTATAAAAGATTAACTGGAGAATTAAAAAAAGGTTATTGGATATTAGGACATGTGTTAGTTGAGGAATCACAGCATTTAGGCCAAATTGCTTATATAAGAGGGATGATAAAAGGATTAAATAATTAATTATTCTACTAATCTGTAGGCTCTAAAACCGTAATAAGTGTCAAATACTAATAAAAATATTGCTTGAATTATAACTCCAAAACCATGACCAATTGTAGCCTCGCCTTCAAAAACAAATTCAAAGATAAGAATTAGACCAACTAAAATATAAATAATATCTAAAAAAGAATTAAAGAATAATATTTTGTACAATTTTTTTCTTTCAGAAATTTTATTTCTTATTATAGGAATTAAGCCTAAAATAAAATCAATAATTCCCCAAAGTAAGAATTGTATGGAAATAGCTTTAAGGAAAGGGTTATCAAAAAAAATTAGTGTTCCACCTAAAATAACAGAAGATAATCCCCATCCCATTAGAAAAAGAGAGATTTGCCTATTTAATTGGTATAAATTTAGGTTATTATTTATCATAAAAAATATAATATTTTCTAATTATATATAGGTTGGATAATTGATATGGTAAAAAATTGGCCAAATGTTTATAAAGAACTTGGAATAAAACCAGTTATAAATGCAAAAAGCTGGGTGACTGTTTATGGAGGAAGCATTATGCGACCTGAAGTCATCAAATCAATACAAGAAGCCAGTTCTGTATTTGTTGATATTGAAGAGTTACATAAAGTTGCAGGAGAATTTGTGGCTAAAGTATGTGGCTCTGAAATGGCTATTGTAACGAGTGGTTGTGCCACATCTATTGTACTGATGGCCGCAGCAAGTATAACGGGAAAAAATAAGGAAAAAATCTCAAAAATACCCCATACGGAGGGTATGAAAAATGAAATATTAATTCATACAGGTCAAAGAAATAACTATGATAAAGCATTTGAAATTCCGGGAGGTAAATTAGTCGAATACAATAATGAAAACTTGGAAGATAAAATTAATGATAAGACATGCGCAATATCATATGTTATTGCTCCATTTTTCGATGAAGGAATAGGTCTTCAAAATACAATAGAAATTGCACACAATAATAATCTACCTTTGCTACTTGATGCTGCAGCAGAACTACCACCAAGAGAAAATCTAACAAAATTTATTTCTATGGGAGTTGATGCGGTTGGTTTTAGTGGTGGTAAGGGTATTGGAGGACCACAATCAACTGGAATACTTGCAGGAAAAAAAGACTTAATCGAAGCTGCTCAGTTACATAGCTTTCAAAATCTACATACTAAAAAAGCAGCAATAGGTAGACCTATGAAAGTCACAAAAGAAAATATTGTAGGATTTATTACTGCACTTAAATTATTCATTGAAGATGATGAAAATATTGAAAAAGAAATTTGGTCTAAGAAAGCAGAATTACTAAAAGACAAGATCAAAGAAACTAATGGAATCAAAATTTCAGTTGAAGATGAGTATCCAAACAGACAAGGACCAACTGTCGTTCTTAGCTTTGAAAAAAATTATAAAGGTCCAAGGTCTGAAGAGATTATGAATGAACTTTCAAAAAATGATCCAAAAATATATGCTGGCGGGGGTTTAAATGATGGCCATGCATATTTAGATGAAGTAAGCTTAGTTGTTCATAGTTTAGATGAAATTGATATAGATATAATTGCAAATAAATTAAATGAAATTATTTCTTAGGTGAAAATTTTTCATACAAAGTTTCTGAGTTTCTAAGAGTCCCTGTATAAGTTTCCATAGCAATACCGTCATAAAAATAAATAAAAGTTGGAACAACAGATATATTATATTTTTTTACCATTTGACTATAATCATCATCAGCAATATTTATTTTTATCACCTTAAACTCATTAGAATATTCATTTTTAAAATTATTTATTGCACCTTCACTTAATAAGCAACCTAAACAATTAGGAGAAAAGAATTGCACAACAATCTTTCCCTTACTTTCAATTTCGCTATTTATATTAATTCTCTCTTCTAATGATGAATTTTCGGGAGCAAAAAACAGTCTAATCATAATAAAAAATATCGTAAGAATTATAAAAATACTAAATACAAAAAATTTATTTTTTGAAATATAAAAGTAGATAAATACAGATACTACAAAAGGGAAAAATAAAATTAGTATGTAAAGAGAATTATGGTTAATCCAAGTAAACATTAATTTTTCTATTCCATTTTAGAACCAACAAATTTTGAAATAGCTCTTGCTGTTGGATCTGTATGAACATTAATTATTGATGGTAATCCTGAATCAATTGCTCTTTCAATAGCTGGTTTGATATCATTTGGTTTCTCAACCATTTCACCATAGCCTCCTAATGATTCAGCAATCAAATCAAATCTTGTGAAACCAAGTTCTCTACCTGGCTTTCTTACTCCTTCTACCCTCGCAGTCCATCCTTCGTTATTTGAAACTAAAATTATTATAGGTAAATTATGCCTTACGGCAGTGTCAAAATCTTGTATATTCATACCAAGTGATCCATCTCCATGTAGTGAAAAAACTTGACTATCTGGTTTAGCTATTTTGGCACCTATTGCATAGGGCAATCCTACTCCCATACAACCAGTTGGACCAGAATTTATTGAATGTCCAGGTAAATATGAAGGTATGCTTTGTCTTCCATAGTGTAGTATCTCATTCCCATCTATAGTAACAATAGATGTCCTATCCATTATTTCTCTTAATTCCTTACAAAGCCTCAAAGGGTGAATAGGTAGTTGGTTTGATTCTTCTAAAGGCTTAACTTTATCTAATCTTTCATTTTGAAGATTAGATAAATGACTTCGCCATTTTTCCCAATTTGAAAGCTTTAAATTTTGTTTCTTAAACTCTTCACTAAGTTGAGATATAACTGTTTTACAATCTCCAACTATACCTAAACTTACATCTCTGTTATGAGAAATTTCTTCTTCAAGAATGTCAACTTGTATAATTTTTGCATCTGGATTAATTCTATTACCGTAAGTCATTATCCAATTAAATCTAGTACCTAAAACTAAAACAAAATCAGTTTCTCTAAAAGCACTTGATCTAGCAGCTGGAAATGAAAATTGATGATCATCAGAAACTATACCTCTAGTCATAGGAGTCGTATAAAAAGGAATTCCTGAATTATCAATGAATTCCTTTAATTCTTGAGAAGAATCTGACCAAAAAGTCCCACCACCTGCAAAAATAATTGGAGAATTAGAATTTCTTAATAAATCTATAGTTTTTTTTATCATTTCTTGATCTCCAGAAGGAGGTGAGGATAAATCTGATCTAGTTGGTTTAGAGGTATCATTTTCATTAATTTTTTCATATAAAACATCTTCATTACAATCAATATAAACAGGCCCTGGCCTACCAGATTGGCTTATTCTGAAAGCATGAGAGACTACCTGTGGATATTGATGAGCAAAAGTTGGTCTAAAAGTAGCTTTTGAAACTTTTTCAAATATTGATACTTGATCAATTTCTTGAAAACCACCTCTATAAAAGTCTTTAACGGGGCCAGCACCTCCTAGAGTAATCATTGGTGCACAATCTATAAAAGCATTGTATTGACCTGTTAACAAATTCAGAGTTCCTGGACCTGAAGCAGCGGTAGTTACACCTGGCTTTCTAGTTACCCTAGAATATGCATGAGCTGCCATTGCGGCAACTTGTTCATGCCTAAAATCATAAGTTTTTATTCCTAAATCTTCAGAATTATTAATAATTTCATAATTAGGTCCGCCCATTAGATAAAACAGGCACTCAGTATTTTCTTCTTTGAGTGTCCTTGCTACAAGATATGAACCATCAACTTCTGGCATTTTTTCTCCTAATCATGCTTTAACCTGTTTGCTTCCTCAGGTAAATCTATAAGTCTTTTATAATATTTCTCTGGTTCTACAATATCTAATTTTCCAATATTTGTCATGATCTTAAGAGCATTCTGATAATCCAAGATACTAATTCTCTCAGACTCAACATTTCCATCAGGATTACCATTATGCCAATTTATTAATGGTAATGTAATTCCAGTTACTCTATATCCAAAGGGTAGAAAAGCAGATGCTTCACAACCTCCAAGATTCATTAGTTGCCTCTGAAATCTAAAATCTTTTTCAGTTTCTTGGATATCTTTTGCAGAAGATAAAAGAATGATTTCACCATCATTATTAAAAGTTGAAATCCTATCTCCTGCTCTAATAATGGGACCTAAGCCAGAGGTTGCTCCAGGCAATTCACTGCTAGTTTCAATTGAAACAATTATAGAATCTTTGTGAATTCTTTTGCTCTGAGCAATCACTCTTGCCCCAACTAAACCAACTTCTTCAGCTCTTGTAAATATACCTCTTATAGAATAATTAGATTTTTTATTTTTTAGTTCTTTGAGCATACCTAATATTAGAGAGCATCCTGCTAAATCGTCTGCTACAGGAGTAATAACTTGATCCCCGGAAACAGTTGGTTTAGGAAGATCAAATACAACAGGTGCTGGTACAACTATTGGATCTTTACTTTCAATAAAAATCTCATCCTTAAGTAACCATCTATTTTCATTATTATTAACTTCATCATTTGACTTCATTATCTTAGCATTTATTTGGTAGTCTTCATAAAATACTATGACGGGAGTAGATAAATTTTCGCAATTTTTTGGTAATCCACCAAGAGGTACTGCTCTATAAGTTGATTCATTTACTTTTTCAATAATTTCAAATCCTGGATGATCCATATGAGCTAAGAAAACGACTTCTTCATTATAATTTCCTTGAAGAAAGACTTCTATATTACCCCACTCATCAATATCAAAATCTAGTCCCATTTTTTTTATTTCATGTTGTATAAAATTTGATATTTTATATTCATAAAATGAAGTTGTAGGAATTTCTGAGATTTTTAAGAAAGTTGATAATTCTTCTGATTTCATAAAATAACAATAAATTAAAATAAGAAAAAAAACTATTTTTCCTTATTAATTACGATTTCTTTTTTTAAATTATTTTATACGATAAAGCGAAATAGGAATTAAATATTATGATAGGTTATTTAGATTATTGAAAGGATATAAATAAATGGCAAAATATAAAGTAGTTTTTCTAGGTCCAGAGGATGATAATCTGGAATACGAAAAAGCAGAAATGGCAGATTTAGATGTTGAGTTTGTAAAGGCTAATCCACGTTCAGAGGGAGAGGCAATGGAAGTAGTGAAGGATGCTGATGCAATATTAAATAGAGCAGGATGGGGAAGTGAACAATTTATAAAGTCTACAAAAAACTGCAAAGTGCTAGCGGTTTATTCCCATGGATTTAATCATGTAGATGCAGAAGCTGCAACTGAACATGGAATGATGATAACAAATGGAGCAGGAATGTGCGCAGAAGAAGTATCTAATCAGGCTGTAGCTTTTACACTTGCACTAAATAGACAAGTAGTTCAGTATACACTTCAACTAAGAGATGGTGGAAAATGGAATGGTGGAGAATTTAGTCCTATTGAACCTCTTGATGAGCAAACTCTTGGTATTATAGGATTCGGAAATATAGGTAGGCAAATTGCAAGAAAACTTGGAGCATGGAGAATGAATACTCTTGTTTATGATCCGTATTGTCCTCCTTGGTTAATTAAGGAATATGGTGTTGAACAGGTATGGGAACTAAATGATATTTTCAAGAAGTCAGACTATGTCATAGCTATCGTGCCATTAAATCCTGAGACTTATCATATGATTGGCAAAGAACAATTTGATCATATGAAAGAAAGTGCTTACTTTATCAATGTTTGTAGAGGTTCTGTAGTTGACGAAAAAGACTTAATAGAAGCACTAAATAATAAAAAATTCAGAGGAGCTGGTCTGGATGTATTTGAACAGGAACCAGCTGATCCTAATAATCCTCTATTTAGTATGCCAAATGTAATTGTTGCTCCTCACATAGCTGGTCAATCAACAAGATCTGCGTGGTTATCTAGAAGAAGGGCTTCACAACAAGTAGCAGCTGTTCTAAGAGGACAAAGACCTTCAGCATTGCAAAATCCAGCTGTAACATCTAAGTTAGAAATGTTAAGTTCTATGCCAGCCAATGAGCCAAAATTATAGTAAATTTAGTCAATAAACTAACTTAATAATCTTCTATGTAAACCCAAATAATTATTTGGGTTTACAGGAAATAACATGGAGTGGAATCTCTAATTATGGTTAATAAAGAAAATGAAGGTAAAGTAATGACAGTGCTTGGGCCTATTAATCCAATAGAAGTGGGTAACACTACCACACATGACCATGTACTAATTAATTTTCAGGCAATTCTTACCGATCCGTTAAACCCTCTCGACAAAAAATATATGGAAGAAAAAATATCTTTGGAAAATATCGGTTGGGTAAGATTCAATTGGTCATCTTCTAGAGATAATCTAGTTTATGAAGATGAAGAAATAGCTTATGAAGAGCTTGGACATTACAAAAACTCTGGAGGGCAAACTATAGTTGATGTAACTAATATAGGTTTAGGAAGAAATCCAAATAAATTAAGAAATATCAGTAAAAAAACTGGTGTAAATATAGTAATGGGATCTGGGTTTTATGTAGAGCTTGCACAAAAAAAAGGATATGCGAAAGATGGAATTGAATCTATATTTGAAATTATTATGGATGACATAAAATTTGGAGCAGATAAAACAGATATTAGATCAGGTATTATTGGTGAAATTGGGTGTTCTTGGCCGTGGACTGATAATGAAAAACTTTCAATGGAAGCTTCTGTAATGGCACATAAAGAAACTGGACTTCCTTTGTTAATTCATCCTGGAAGAAATGAACTTGCGCCACTTGAAATTATAAATTACATATATAATCTGGGAGCTGACCTTAGTAATGTAGTAATGGGTCACGTAGATAGAACAATTTTTGATTTCAATATCTTAAAAGATACTTCTGAAACAGGTGTTTATATCAACCTTGATTTATGGGGACATGACAGCCCTTTCTATCCTCTTGCACCAGAAGCATATATGCCAGGAGATCATGAAAGATTAGATATGGTTGAATTTCTAATAGAAAATAGTTTTGAAGATAATATTTTATTAGCTCAAGATATTTGTACTAAACATAGACTGAAAAAATTTGGAGGTCATGGTTTTGATCATTTGCTTAAAAGAATTGTTCCATGGATGAAAAGCAGAAATATAGATAAAGAAAATATAGATAAGATGATGATTAAAAATCCTCAAACAATGCTTACAATAAAGTAATGATAAAAAAAATATTTCTAATACTTTTTGTACTATTCAGTTGTTCAAATGAAATAAGTAATCAATCTAATCCTGATAATATTTCTTTATTTGTAATCACTGAAGATATTACTTTAGGTGAAAACAGAGTAGTTTATACAGTTCTTGATAAAGAAGGAAATAATATTTCTGAAAATATGAATTTTAAATTGAAGAAAATAGATGATAGCAAAGAAATGATCATAGATGATTATGAGTTGGTAGACTGGCCTGGAAATAGGAGTGTATTTAAGAGTGATATAGCTTTTGATTCAACAGGTTACTGGGAGATTATTGGTGAATACAAAAAAAGTAATACAAAAGGGGTAATAGAAGTTAAGGAAATCTCTAGCACACTTAATACTGGGGAAAAAGTTTCTTCAATTAAGACCCCAAGTCTAGAAAATAAAAAAATAATAGATTTATCAACAGATATAGAGCCAGACATAAATTTATATTCTCATAGTTTAGATATTGCTTTAGAAAAGAAAGTTCCAATAATTCTTTCTTTTTCTACTCCAGGTTTATGTGTAACTGCTATATGTGCACCTCAGTTAAATGTCCTAAAGGAAATAAGAAGTAATTACCAAGACAAACTTATAGTTATTCATGTAGAAATTTGGGAAAATTTCAAAGAAATTATGAATACTGGCGATTTTTCTGTGGGAAACCTAAACGAATCAGTACAATTGTTTGGAATAACAAGTGAGCCTTGGACTTTCCTGATAAATAATAATGGTTTTGTAGAAAATAGATATCAAGGATTTGTTGACTATAAAGAATTAAAAAAAGACTTGAGTAAAATTAATGTTTATGATCAATAAATCTAAGATTAACGATTCTATGATAAGATTTTTCTGGACTTTCTGAGTTTTTTATTTTTTCAAACTCAACAAAAACTTTATCACCGTTTATCATATGAGATTGAAAATGTGAATATGTATAAGATAAATTTATTGTTTCTAAAGATTGAGCAGGATTAACATAGAATAATTTTGTATTGTCATCTTTATCTATAATTTTAATTTGAGAAACTCTTTTCGGATATCCTAATTTGTAAAGATTATCATGATCTTTTAGATCAGCCCAAATTGACTCTTTATTATCATTTTCAATCAAAATTCCGGGCTGGATAAAAGTAATTCTACCCTCAAAATCATTAGTAGCTGAACATGAGAATAAAAGAATAATAACTAATATAAGAAATTTATTCATCTTCTAACTCAATGAGTAATGCTTTAGCCTTATCTATAAGATGCTGCTTACGTGGATTTTTTGCAATTTCGATAGCTTCTTCAAAATCAAATTTCGCATCTGTTTTGTTACCAATTATTCTATATAATTGTCCTCTTTCAATATAGTAAGCTGGCTGAGATCTATCCATATCAATGGCTTTATTAAGTTCAATCATACCGTTATCAAAATCAAACATATTTACATAATTTTTACCTCTCCAAAAATAAATCGAAGAATCATCAGGTTCAATTTTTATAGCCAAATCAAAAATTTCTTTTGATTGATCATATAGTCCTTTTTGAGTCTTAACTGCACCTAATACAATCAATGCCCTTACATCATTCTGATCAATTTCTAAGGCTCTAGATGAGAATGTTTCTGAAGCATCATAATCTCCTAAATAATATAGAACCAAAGATTTTTTTGATAAATGAGAGGCTATTGAAGAGTTTATAGAAATAGCTTTATCTATATATTCTAATGATTGATCTAAATCATTTTGAAGTAATAATGATTCTGAATATCCTTCCCAAGCTTTAGAAAATTCAGGATCAATAATAACTAGTTTCTCAAATGAATTCTCTGCTTCTTTATATTTACCTTGATTTAAGTACCTATTGCCTCTAATGTATAAATCTAATGAAGCTTCTGGAGAATATGTATATATCTTTGGTTCTAATTCAATATTTTCCTCAAATAAATTACAAGAAAATAAAAATAAAATCAAAGATATAAAAAGTAATAAAGAGAAAATTATAAAACTAAACTTAATTGAATTTCTAAAGTACATATTCATACTACATAAATTAATTTTTGAAGAATTTCTTTTTCACTCTTGCTACCAGATTTTATTTGAATATCCATTTCAAGCAAATTTTCTAAAATTTCTTTCATTCTTTTATTTGAATGTTGTTTGGATTGATTAACTATTTTGTTAAATGCATAAGAAGAACTTACTTGAATTTTCTTTTGTAAATCTTTTAAATTCATTGTGTGATTAAGTTCTTGAGCCATGATAATTAATCTTACTTGCCTGGATAACATCTGTTGTATTGAAAAAAAATTTTGACCACTACCAACCATTACTTGTAATAGCTTACTGGATTTTAATATATTTTTTTCTAATATTGAATCAATAAGTTCAAAGATTGAACTTTCTTTTATCCCTGAGACCATCAATTCAATATCTTCTTCTTCAATAATCTTATCGGGTTTATAATTACTTAGCTTAATCAATTCATTATCTAGATAACGATAGTTACTTCCTATAAGATCAATAAGTTTATTGATCCCTGATTGAGAAATTTTTATATTATAGTGAGATTGTCTTTGAATAATCCAATTCTTTATTTTTTCCCATGATCCTCGTCCTGTTGGTATATTAAACAAAAATACTTCACTTAAATCTGAAATATTTGACACTTTATTGGATTTGAGATTTATTTCTTTGTTTTCAACAAAAATTATTTCGTTGACATTAGGTTTATTTAATGTGGATTCGTAAAAATCTTTCCATTCTTCAGATTTACTAGAAATTATTTTTGATACTAAATCATGAAATACTAAGATCCTTCTTCCTCCAAACAAAGAAATTGTATGAATATATTCCTTGTAGCTATTAAAGGAAATATTGTGTGAATAAATAACATTTAGATCCAAATCTGGATCATTTTTATCACCTATTAATTTTTCGAGTTTTTCTTTTGTTGAAAACTCATCATTCCCATGAAGTAACTTTATCAATACTTAAAAATAATTTGTTGGTATCATTTAAATTAAGAAATTTAATAATTATATTATTACAACTTTATGAGAAATTTCATTCTATTGATACCAAGATTAATTTATTTTGGGAGTCAAATATTAAGAGGCCTATTCGATCCTAAAATACCACTTAAAATAAAATTTGTGATCGTTCTAGCTTTATTTTATATTATTGCTCCCAATGATATATTGAAGGATTTTATACCTGTAATAGGACAAATTGACGATATCATAGTCATAGCACTGACTATGTTGATTTATAAATATCAGACTCTGAAAAATTCATTTAGCAATTATAAAGACGATAAAAATAATGACGATAAAATTGTAGATGGGGAATTTAGAACAGTTGAAGATGAAGATGATGATAAAGAAGATGATTAATAATAAAAGAGTAAATAAGGAATAAGGATAATGGGATTTAAGTGTGGAATAGTGGGATTGCCTAATGTTGGAAAATCTACATTATTTAATGCTCTAACTCAAACTAGTAATGCACAAGCAGAAAACTATCCTTTCTGTACTATAGATCCCAATATAGGAGAAGTTGCAATTCCTGATGATCGCCTAAATAATTTAGCCAAAATAAGTGAATCAGAATCAATTATTCCTACTAAAATGTCCTTCGTTGATATAGCTGGATTAGTAAAAGGAGCTTCAAAAGGTGAGGGATTAGGTAATAAGTTTCTAGGAAATATCAGAGAAATGGATGCAATAGCTTATGTTATAAGGTGTTTTGATGATCCTGATGTTACCCATGTGAACGGATCGATTAATCCAGTTCAAGATAGTGAAATAGTTGAAACTGAATTAATGCTTTCAGATTTAGAAAGTATTGAATCAAGAATTCCTTCAATTAAAAAAAAAGCTAAATCTGGAGATAAAGAAGCTAACGAATTATTACCTATAATAGATGGAATTCATAATCTATTGAGTAATGGTAAACCAGCTAGATTATTAAGTATTCCAGATAGTGAAACTCATAAATTAAAAAGTTTACAATTATTAACAAGTAAACCTGTTCTTTATGTATGTAATGTTTCTGAAGATGATGCAAAAAATGGAAATAAGTACTCAAAATTAATTCAAGAAATAGCTAGTAATGAAGGTGCTCTTTCAATAATTATTTCGGCAAAAATAGAATCTGAAATATCTCAATTAAACGATGAAGAAAAAAAAGAATTCTTAATAGCTTTGGGTTTAGAAAAATCAGGATTGGAGCAAATAATTCAATCAGGATACAAACTTCTGGATCTGATAACTTACTTTACATCTGGACCAAAAGAATCAAGAGCTTGGACTATACCAAAAGGATCTAATGCTCCAAGAGCTGCAAGAGAAATACATACTGATTTCGAAAAAGGATTTATTAGAGCTGAAGTGGTTAGTTACAAAGATTATGTAAGCCTAAGGGGAGAAAAAAAATCTAAAGAAGCTGGAAAAATGAGAGTAGAAGGAAAAGACTATATAGTGAAAGATGGTGACGTCATTTACTTTAGATTTAACATTTAGAAATATTCATTAAAATCATAACTTACTGATATATTATAAATAAATTGATTTATGCAGAAGTTTTTCTACTATCAAGATTTAACATAACATTAGTCTTTGAGTGAATCAAAAAAATCAGGTAAATTATTAAATAAGAATAATTAATATAATGTTAAGTATCTAAATAACATCCTATTTTGAATAAAAACGGAGAAGAAATTGAACGACGAAATTGGGAAAATTCAAAAACCTAAAGCTGAAAAGGTAATGGGTAAAAAAAAGGCTTTCATATGTGTTTTGCTACAAGCACCTCAAGAAGCATCAAAAGAATTACATGACTTAATATTTAAATATTGGGAAGCAGTTGATAAGAATATATCTACTTTGGAAGAAAAAACTGGATTAGTAAAAAAAATATTTGTAGAAGGAATTCCTGGCAAGGGAGAAGATGTAGCTATAAACCTAAAAGAAGCAAGTCTAGGTGCATGGAATATTTCAGAAGAAAGAAGGAAAACCGGTGCAGAGATATCTGAGCTAGAAAATTTAGAAAATTTACAAAAAGTTATTGATTGGTCAAAGTGTTTGAATGTAGGCTTAACAAATAGGTCTGTTGCTGAAAAAATATCTGAAGAGTTAAAGAAAGCATCAGAAGAGAGATATGAACATATAAATAAATCCTTAAGTGAAAACCTTGTAGAAGGTGAATCAGCAATTATCTTTACAGGTAATCAAGATATAAATATACCTGATGATATTGAGAAATTTATTATATCTCCCCCGGAATTAGATCAAGTAGCTCAATGGGTAAAAAATGCGCAAGCAGCTATGGAAGCTGAGTTAAAAAAAGCATATGAATCTCAGGCACCTAATGTTGAAAATAACACTCCTGAAGATAAGAAGGATAATTCTGAAAATTCAGATAGTGGGCTATGGACTCCAAGCTAATTAACCAACAAGGATTAGGTCTATACATTCATATTCCTTTTTGTCATACTAAATGTACTTATTGTGACTTCAATACTTACTCAGGTTTAGAAAACTTAATAAATAATTTCGATAATTCAATAAGTAATGAAATAGAATTTTGGTCACTCAATAAGGATTATATTGTTGAAAGTATTTTTATTGGTGGAGGAACTCCATCATATGTTGAAACCAAAGTCATAGGAAATATTTTAGAAAAAGTGAGAAATAATTTTCATTTATCTAACGATATAGAAATTACACTAGAAATAAATCCTGAAGATGTATCTTATGCAAAGTCAATAAATTGGAAAAGTATGGGTATTAATAGATGCTCTGTAGGGATACAGTCTTTAGATAATGATGAACTTAAGATACTAAACAGAAGGCATGATTCATTACAAGCTTTAGTTGCAATCAGGACTTTATCAGAAGTGTTTGAAAATATTTCTGTTGATTTAATTTATGGACTCCCACTTCAAACTAAAGATTCATATATTAATACTCTAAATCAAATTATTTCAGAAAAAATTAATCATATATCGTGTTATTCTCTTCAAGTTGAAAAAGGTACTATATTAGATCATCAGGTAAAGAATAATAAAATTAATGTTGCCAATGACGATTTATCAGCAGAAATGTATAAAAGTACTCAAATGATCTTAAAGGAAAATAATTTTAATCATTATGAAATTTCCAATTGGTCAAAAGAGAATAAAACCTCAAGACATAACTTAAAATATTGGAGGATGGAACCATACGTAGGAATAGGGCCAGGAGCTCATTCTTTCATAGATAAGAAAAGATTTAGCATACTGAAATCTCCAAAAAAATATGTAGAATTTTTCAAGAATTATAAAAACTCCAAAAGATCAATTAAAGAAAAAATAATCTATCTAGAACAAAATAAAATCTTAGATATTTATGAAGATAATATTAAAGAAAATGAAATTCTAGAATTCTTAATGTTAAGTCTCAGACTTAAGGAGGGAATTAACATATCTAAATTTTATTCTAAATTTAAGTTAGATTTCGAAGATTTATACTTGAGTAAATTAGAATATTTTATCAATGAAAATATTCTGATTAAGAAAAAAGGTAATTATATCCTTAGTGATAAAGGTAAACTATTTGCTAATGAAGTTGCCAGTAATTTCGTATGAGAAAAAAAATCTAATTAGATTTTTTTCTCAACCCATATCTCCAAATCAACATAATATTTGAAGCAACAAAGATTGAACTATAAGTTCCCACAATTACACCTAAAAGTAATACTAATAGAAAATCTCTAAGTGATTGACCACCAAATAATAACATTGCTAGAATAACCATCGAAGTAGTTAAGGATGTACCGAGAGACCTTGTCACTGATTCCATAACAGACTTATTAACAACAGACAAATATTCCATAGATTTGTTCATTGTGATATTTTCCCTAAGTCTATCAAATATCACAATAGTGTCATTAACTGAGTAACCAATTACGGTTAAAATACCCACTATAAAAATTGAATTTACAGTTGATCCAAAGAATTGACTCAATATAATAAACAATCCCATAACTACAAACACATCATGAATAAGAGTTATAATTGCTGAAATTGCATATAAGTATGCTTGGTCAATATTTCTGAATGCATACACTATATAAAGCATCACAAATAAAGAGGATATTAGAACAGCTATAATTGAATTTCTAATAGTATTTTGAGCAACTGAAGAACCTACTGTATTAGTATCTAATGTCACTGGATTATTACCAGTTAACTTTTCAAGTTCTTTATCAACTATTTCTTTTCCATTAACACCAAGGTCAGAAGTTCTGATATAAAATTCATTATTTCCCATAGATTGAACAAGAGTTCCTTTGTAACCAACTTGAGAAAATGTATTAGATATCTGTTCTTGTGATGGAGGATTATCATCCCATCTATAGGTAACAGTTGTTCCAGATGTGAAATCTATACCAAGAGGTAATCCTGGTACAAATAATAAAATTACAGATAAAATCAGCAGGATAAAAGAAAAGTATAGGAAATAAATCTTATTAGTCATAACATTCATTATTTACTCTCCTTTTTTACAGCATTCCTTGCTATTGGCATAAATAGCCCAACCTTAGATATACTCTGATTTCTGGTAATTATTCTTGTTAAGATTCTATTAACTTGAAAACTTGTGATCATACTTAATAAAACTCCTACCCCCAAAGTTAAAGCAAATCCCTGCATAACAGAAGTAGAAAAATTAGAACCAAACCAATATAAAACAATTGCAATAATTAATGTAGAAAAATTACCATCCCTAATTGATGACCAAGCTCTGTCAAAGCCTATTGTTATAGAGTTTAATAAGTTTCTTCCAGATTTAAGTTCTTCTTTTATTCTTTCAGAAATAAGAATATTCGCATCCACAGCAAATCCAATAGATAGAATTAATGCCGCAGCTCCAGATAAAGTTAGAGTAACAGGTAATATTTTAAATATAGCAACTAAAAATAACAGGTAAATAATTAATGTAACGGATGCTATTATCCCGGGAATCTTATAGTAAGAAATCATAAAAAATAGTACTAATATAAAACCAACAATTCCTGCAGTAAGACTTTTAGTTAGCGATTCAGAACCAAGAACTGCGTCAACATTCCGTTCTTGAATTAAATCTAATTTTGCTGGTAAGGCTCCAGATCTTAATTGAACAGCAATTTCTCTTGCTCTTTCTCCATCAATATCTTTACCATAAATATACGCCCTACCACCAGAGATAGCTTTATCGGCTCCAGGTGTTACCAATTCCTCGTTATCTAAATAAATAGCCAGCAAGTCTCCAGTTCGAGATATACGATCTGTTATTTCATAAAAGTTATCAGAACCATCATCATCGAATACTATGTTTACTACAGGTTGAGATAATTCAGCAACTGTTCCAGGAGATGCATCTGTTAGATTCTTAGATTCAATTCCAGTTGCTACCTCATTATAATATTGAGGGTCATAACACTTAACCATTTCCCAAATTTGTGAATCTAATTCTTCAGGTTTATTTTTTCCACATTCTCTTACTCTGAATTCTAATTGTGCGGTAGATCCAATTAATCTTTTAGCTGATTGTATTCCACCACTAACTACAAAAGTTTCTAAATTTCCTTCTGTTTGAAAATTAACTAAATTATAATCCAATTCAGATAAGGAAAGCATTATTTTTTCTCTTTGACTTTCATCACCATAACCATAATTATTAAGTTTCAAATGAAACTCACCGAATTCTTTATTTTCTAAAGATGAGTAAGTTATATCAGATTTTTTTAAAACTGATTCTAGATCCTCTGAGCTTGGAAATTCTAAATCTTCTCCCTCTTCTTTATTTTCAATTCTATTTGGAGAAAAATTTATTTTTATAAGTACTTCAATTTCATTAGATAAGAAACTCTTAAGATTATCAATAATAGATTGACTTAGTGATTCATCTGAATTTAGTTCTAATTCTCCATCAATTGCATTAAGTTCAAAAGAAGTATCAATTAATTCTTCTAATTTGTCTTTAATAACAGTGATGTTTTGGTCATTTCCAGATAAAGAAAAAACTATTTTATCACCTTTCTGAGAAGGAATTTGAACTAAAATTTTATTAGGTGGAGTTCCGAGTAGCTGTACATTAGCTTCACTAACCCCAAACTCGTTTACTCTTTTATCAATAATCTTTCTGACTCCTTGAGCATCCTCCAAGGTAGGTTCTTCTCCTGTTGATGACTCTATAGAGTAAACTAAATGAGTTCCACCTCTCAAGTCTAAGCCTAAAACCATACCTAGAAGATTATCATTATTTCCTCTTTCCCAATCATTTATTTTTATAGGATTTATAGAAATCGCAAGTATAGATAAAATTAAGAATACTACTAGTAATATTATTGCTCTGAATCTCAACAATTTTTTCCTTTTTTACTAAATATCTACAGAAGCCTCATCAATTGAACTATCTGATTTAATTTTTGATAATTGTATTTTTTTTTCTATTACTTCATCTACAATCTTATCTTGAGATGAAGCCTTAGTTTTATTTACTAAAATTTTATATCCTATATCATGCCAATGAACATCATTGGGTGTAATACCAGATTTGTGTAAATCTTCATGACTTTTAAGATGATCAAGATATACTATACCATTAAGGTGATCGATCTCGTGTTCAATAGCTTGGGATAATAGATCAGTTGCAGATAACTTTATTTTTGCTTTATTTTTATCTATATATGATGCATCAATACTAATCGATCTTTCTATTATTCCTGTGAAGCCAGGTACACTTAAGCATCCTTCTTCAACATTTCTTTTTCCATAAGAATTTTCAATCTTAGGATTAAACATAATCATAGGTTCATTTTCAGGGATTTGAATTGTAATTAGTTTGAGTAATTTACCAACTTGAGGTGCAGCTAATCCAATTCCTTTAGCTGAGCGCATTGTCTCCAACATATTAAAGCCGAGTTCTGTAACCTCTTTGTTTATTTCTTTTATTTCTTTTGACTGCTGTCTTAAAATTGGATCTGGAAATACTCTGATAGGTAAGATTGTCATATTTAACCCTCTATCTGGCTTCTTTAATTCTAGCCTTTTTACCAGTTAAATCTCTTAAATAGTAGAGTTTTGATTTTCTAACTTTACCTTTTCTGATAACTTTAACTGATTCTATTGAAGGAGAACTGATAGGAACTGTCCTTTCTACTCCAACTCCAGACGATATTCTTCTAACAGTAAAAGTTTTACCAGGCAAAACTTTATTCCCATTAATATGACTTCCTCTAATGACATTCCCTTGAAAAGACTGAACCCTTTCTCTATCACCCTCTTTGATTAAGAGATTTAATATAACAGTATCTCCACTCGAGAAAGAATCGATACTGTTATTTGAAGGTACTTTGCCTAAATAGTCTAATATTTCTTCAGCTTTTGGCTCTTCTGCTGGAGTTTCCTCAGCTTTTGGCTCTTCTTGGTTTTTTTCTTCTTCAGTCATTTATTAGATCTAAATTATTAAACTTAATTTCATACGAAGTAACTATAATAACACTTATCGACTATAAATTCTTGGATAAATTTATATTATTTTTATAAATCTTTTCTTCTTTCTTTAGTCCTATTTTTAGAAATTTTTTTTCTCCAATCTTCAATTTTTTTATGATCCCCTGACAAAAGTATTTGAGGTACTTCTCTATCCTTAATTTTTTTAGGCCTCGTGTATACAGGTCCTTTTAGTAAATTTTTATAATTTTTACCAAAAGTATCATTATCAAGAGATTTTTCATTACCAATAATCCCAGGAATAAATCTAAGGAGTGATTCTAATAGAATTAAAGAAGGCAATTCTCCTCCTGACAAAATGAAGTCTCCAATAGATACTTCTATATTAACTTTTTCTTCTATGAATCTTTCGTCAACGCCTTCATATCTTCCACAAACTATTGCAATATTGTCGTTATTTAAGATTTCTAAAATAATATTTTGATCTAATTTTTTACCTTGAGGAGACATTAAAATGGTAAATGGATTAGATGATCTTAATCCTGAAATATAATCAATAGATTTCATAAGAGGTTCTGCCATCAGAACCATGCCTGGATCTCCCCCATATTGTTTATCATCAACTCTGCTGTGCTTATCTTCAGAAAAATTTCTGAGTTGGTGTGTCTTTATAATAATATCTTTTTCTGGGATAGATTTAGTTATAGGAGAATTTTGCAAGTACAAATCTATAATTTCTGGAAATATACTAACTATATCAATACTCTTCATATTAATGCTCTGTATTACCTGAAATCATCTTGAATATATGATCAAACAAAGGTACAGAAACTAATAATCCATCCTTAACTCCCCCTGGACTACCGGGAAGATTTAAGATTATTTTTTTGTTTGAGATTCCACATAGACCTCTATATAAAACAGAAGTTTCAATATTTTTATAAAATTGATTTCTTATAAGTTCAGGAATTCCAGGAATTTCTTTTTGAATCAAATTCTTAGTAGCTTCAGGAGTTACATCTCGACTTGAAACTCCAGTTCCTCCAGTTGTGATAATAAGATCTAGATCTTTATAATTTAAGAAATCACTTATGGTTTTACTAATTATATTTTTTTCATCAGGAATTATTTTTTTTTCTAAAAACTCATATTTTTTTTCTAAAGATTCTATTATTCTTAATCCCGCTAAATCAGATATATTTGGATCTTTAGACCTAGAGTCAGAAATAGTTATGCAAACAAATTTTTTCATATTCTAATATTATAAACATCTTTAAACTCGTATTGAACTGCAATTGAAAAAACAAAGTGATAAATGAGATTATAAAACTTTATAATATTTATAAATAAGGATATTTTTTTTTGCTTTTGAAAGATTTAGAAATACAACATAATCCTGTTATGGTTCCCGAAATATTGAAATACTTAGATGTTGTTTCAGGAGGGAGATATATTGATTGTACTCTTGGAGAAGGAGGGCATAGTAAATCAATACTTGATGCCAGTAATCCAGGAGGTGAGGTTTTAGGAATAGATGCAGATCATGAAGCAATAGAAGTTTCAAAATCAAGACTTGAAAAATATCAAGATAGAGCGATTTTTGTAAACGATAATTTTAGAAACCTAAGAAAAATTGCAATGAGAAGAAATTTTATACCTGCTCATGGAATTTTACTAGATTTAGGAGTTTCCTCACTACAACTTAACATCGAAACAAGAGGTTTTTCATTTATGAGAAAATCTCCTCTTGATATGCGATTCTCATTTAACCAAAAATTGACTGCTGATCAAGTAGTAAATACCTTTCAAGAAAACGAAATAGCTGATATTTTATATCATTTTGGTGACGAAAGAAGAGCTAGAAAAATAGCAAAAATTATAGTTGAAAATAGACCCATAAAACATTCTAATGAATTAGCTGAAATTATTAAGAAAAAAATATATATTTCAAATCATAAAATAAATCCAGCTACTAAAACATTTCAAGCATTGAGAATCTATATTAATGAAGAACTTTCTGCATTATCAGAAGTCTTGGAACAATCGCTCGAAATTATAGGAATTGGTGGAAGATTAGCAGTAATTTCTTATCACTCAATTGAAGATAGAATTGTAAAAAATTACTTTCGAAGGGAATCAAAATATTGTATTTGTTTACCAAATGTAATTAAATGTGAATGTAACCATGAGCCAAAACTTAAAGTTATTACAAAAAAACCTATTTCACCTTCATCGAATGAAATAATAAGTAATAGAAGAAGTAGAAGTGCAAAACTAAGGGTTATAGAAAGAATTTTATAATGGGAAAAATCTTAACGTTAGACATAGGTTCATCTTCATCTAAATTATGTTTATCTGAAAAAAAATTTAATAATCTTGATATTTTATTCTATGCTGAAAAAACATATGCAAATCCTGTAAGAGATAACCTTTCTAATGAAATGATTGACGTAATTTCCAATCAATTAAAAAATCTAATTAGAGATTATAAAAATGTTGAAAACGAAATAATAGATTGCAATCTTTCTTTTAGCGGAACTAATGTTTCTTCAGTGATTATAGAATCTTCATTAGAAAATTTGGACAGCTCAAAAATAATAACTCAAGAACAGCTTAATCTTTTGACAAAAAACAATCCAAAAATAAACTCTTTTTCATCAAAAAAAACTGCTCATATAATTGCTTTAGATTATAGTTTGGATGGGATGATTGGAATTAGACATCCTCTTGGAATGCATTCAAAAAATATATTAGTACAAAACTTATATGTGAATATTGATAGTGAACATTATGAGAAAATAGTTAAAGTTGTTACTGACTCAGGTCTAAAGTGTAATTTTATTACATCAGACATAGTTGCATCATCTAAATATTTGCTTAATTCTGATGAAAGAGAAATTGGTTCATTGATAATAGATATAGGTTCATCAACAACAAGCTATTGTCTTTCTAAAAAAGGAAACCCTGTACTTACTGGAGCTCTTCCAGTTGGAGGATCACAGTTCACCTCAGATTTATCAATTGCCTTTTCCACTAATATTGATTTTGCTAATCAATTAAAACTTGAAACAAGCTGCACACCTGAAAATGAAAGAATAGCAGAAAAAGTCATAGTAAGAGATAAAGATTCATCAAAAACTTTTGAAATTACAAAGCGTCAAATATCTCAAGTTCTTAAAGAAAGAGCTGTAGAAATATTTACCCTCATAAAACAAGATATCATAGAAAAAATGGGAGTGGAAAATCTACCAGAAAGATTAATTCTTTGCGGTGGAGGTAGTAAACTTCAGGGTATTGTGGCCCTAGGAAGATATATCTTTCAATCTAAAGCAAGATTAGCTGAGACTAAAAACTTAAAATTCTTAGGCGAAAATTTACCTTTGGAATCTATGGCAGTAATTTCTTCAGCTAACTTAATTCATGAATTGGATTTTCAAAATGAATATATACATAAATCAAATTCAGTTACGTCAGAAAATGGGATAAATAGTTTCAGCATAGAAACAAAAAAACTTAGTAGTATTTCATCAAATGTAGAAAATAATGTTAAAATGTTACTATTGAACATAAATCAGTANATAAAAAAGATCATTTCTTTAATTAAAAGATAGGAAATAATTTTGGCAGAAGATGTAAAAGAAAATATTGGACAAGCTAAAGTAGCTGTTATTGGTGTTGGTGGTGGTGGTTCCAATGCTGTTAACAGAATGTATAGAAATAAAATACCATATATTGAGTATGCAACGATAAATACAGATGCACAAGCTCTATCTCACTCAGATGTACCACAGAAACTAAGAGTAGGTGATAGATTAGCCAGAGGTATGGGTGTAGGCGGAAACCCAGAAAAAGGAAGACTTTGTCATGAAGAAGATAGAGAGCATATATTAGAACTCGTTGGCGGTCAAGATATGGTCTTTATAGCAGCTGGTATGGGAGGTGGAACAGGAACTGGAGGCGCACCTGTAGTTGCTAGTGTTGCTAAAGAAGCGGGAGCACTCACTGTTGGAGTTGTTACAAAACCATTTGCTTTTGAAGGATCTCAACGAACAAAACAAGCAATAGAAGGAGTAGCTAGGCTTGAGGAACAATGCGACACACTAATAGTTGTTCCTAATGATAGATTATTACTTGCAACAGAAACCAATATATCTATGGATATGGCATTTAGAAGAGCAGATGATGTACTTAGGCAAGGAGTTCAATCAATCGCTGAATTAATCTTGGTTCCCGGAGAAATAAATCTTGATTTTGCTGATGTTACTACAATCATGAAAAACGCAGGACCTGCTTGGATGGCAATAGGAACAGGCAAGGGAGAGGACAAAGCAATTGAAGCTGCAGAAATGGCAATTTCATCACCATTACTAGAGCAGACCATAGATGGAGCTAAGGGAGTATTGTTTAATATTACTGGAGGTTCTGACTTATCAATCAACGAAATTGAACAAGCATCCCAAACTATTTCATCTGTCGTAGACCCTGAAGCAAATATTATATTTGGTACTGTTACAGACGAAAAACTAAATAATGAAATGAGAATTACGCTAATTGGTACCGGATTTCCTTCCTTGGAAAGTCCCTACAAGCCAGAAAAAAATGAAACTAATATTTCTTCAAGTGATCGCCCTTTACCCAATCAGGAATCAACTAGGAATAACAAAAACGATCTTGATATACCTCCATTTCTAAGAAAGTAAATTATAAATAATCTGATCTGAATAATAACTTTTTTCATTAATAACTTGTTTTATTACAATTTAGATGCACAATATGTTGTACAGGTCCCTTGACAAAGGCACAACAAATAGTAGATATTATAACTAACCCAAAATTTTTTAAGGTATTTTATATTATTTGTTATGAATTGTCCCTATTGTGAAAATGAAGAGTCTAAAGTAGTTGATTCTAGAGATGCTCAGGATGGAATAAGAAGAAGAAGAGAATGCTTACTATGCTCTCTTAGGTTTACTACTTATGAAAAAATACATTCTCAACTTCTGAACGTCGTTAAAAAGGACAATACCAAAGAGGCTTTTTCTTTAGAAAAACTTACTAGGAGTATATCAACTGCGTGTAAGAAAAGGCCAGTTTCTATAGAAAGGATTGAAAAAATTGGAGATGACATAGAAACAAATTTACTTCAAAATTATGGTGCTGAAATTGAGTCAAGATTAATAGGCCAATTAGTTCTGAATGAACTAATGAATATTGATAAGGTAAGTTATATCAGGTTTTCAAGCGTTTACAGAAATTTCGAAGATGAAAATAGTTTTGTTAATGAAATAGATAAAATGAAAAATGAAAAAAATGTAGTAGATAAAAAGCAGATGGAAATGTTTCCAAAAGAAAAAAATCAAAAAAGAAAAGGAGAAAAAGTCAATGGTTCAAACAAAAAAAACTAGCACAAACTTAGGTAGATACGGAGAAGTAATCAATGATTTTGAGCCTGCTCCATTAACCGATAATTCTAAAGTAGTTCTCGAACACAGATATTTATTAAAAGACGAAAACAATGAAGTTATTGAAACTCCTAACGAAATGTTTATTAGAGTTGCCAAAGCTCTTGCTAAACCTGAAAAGTCCTATGGTTTAGATGATGTAGGAGTAAAGCAAATCGAAAACTTATTTTATCAATCAATGGCAAGTCTAGAATTTTTACCTAATTCTCCAACTCTTATGAATGCTGGTACAGGAGCAGGAACTTTATCAGCATGCTTTGTTTTACCCTTGACTGATTCAATGGAAGGAATTATGAAAGCTGCCCATGACGCGGCTATGGTGCAAAAATTTGGTGGTGGAACTGGTTTTTCCTTATCAGAAATAAGACCTACAGGAACTCCAATTGCTACAACTCACGGAAAAGCATGTGGGCCAATTGCAGTGCTTAAACTATTGTCATCTGTTTCTACTTTGGTAACTCAAGGGGGGAAAAGAGATGGTGCTAACATGGCAGTTATGGACGTACATCACCCAAATATTCTTGATTTTATTGAATGTAAAACTATAGAAGGTCAAATTCATAATTTCAATATTTCTGTGGGAGCATCCGATGAATTTATGGAAGCAGTTAAGAATGGTACAGAATATTCTTTGTATGTAAAATCTGATCCAGCCGATGAAAATAGTGAGAAAGTAGTTGCAGGAAAGCTAGATGCTAGAGAGGTNTTTGCAAAAATTGTTCATGGCGCATGGTTAAATGGAGAGCCAGGCATGATATTTCTAGACGAAGTAAATAGAAATAGCCCAGTCAAGCATGTCGGTATGATTACTGCAACTAATCCTTGTGGTGAACAACCATTATTACCAAACGAGTCATGTAACTTAGGATCAATTGATGTAGCTAAGTTTGTAAAAGACTCAGATGGAAAAGTAGAAATAGATTGGACTAAATTAAGTAAAACAATTAGATTAACAACTAGGTTTTTAGATAATGTAATAGATGGTAACAAATATGCTATTCCAGAAATAGAAGAAATGAATTTAGGAACAAGAAAACTAGGTCTTGGAGTAATGGGGTTTGCTGATCTATTAGTAAAACTAGGTATATCATATGATTCTGATGAAGGAGTTGAGATTGGAAGAAAAATTATGGCTTTCTTTAAAGAAGAATCAGATAATGAATCAAGAGATCTAGCTATAGAAAGAGGCCCCTTCCCAAAATGGACAGGGTCAGATATGGAAAAACGTGGTGAAGAACCTCTTAGGAACGCTTGCAGACTCACAGTTGCACCAACAGGTACAATTTCAATGATTGCAGGTGCATCTTCAGGTATAGAGCCTATTTTTTCATTAGCATACAGAAAACATAATATTCTTGAAGGAGAAACTTTATTTTATGTTGATAAGAACTTTGAAAATATTTGTAGGTATGAAAATATTTATTCTGAAGATCTGATGGAATATTTGTCTGACGGAGGATCTCTTCAAGATAGATTGGACGTCCCTGATAATGTAAAAAATCTATTTCATACAGCTGCGGATATATCTCCAACTTATCATGTGCTTATGCAAAGTGCATTTCAAGAAAGTACAGATGCTGGTATTTCTAAAACAATAAACTTTCCAAATGAAGCAACAATTGAAGATGTAGAAAATGCCTATATGTTAGCTTGGGAAACAAAATGCAAAGGCATTACTGTCTATAGATCAGGTTCAAGGCAAGTTGAAGTCTTAACATCTGGGCATGATACTTCAAATGATAAAACAAGAGAAGACTTAAACGGAGAAGTAACTAATGAAGAACTGGACAATATACTTCCTGAGAAATCTGTAAATGGTTATATAACTCCCATGGATAGACCACAAGAACTATATGGAATCACTTCAAGGGTCAAGACTGGAAGAGGAAATCTTTACGTAACTATCAATATGGCCGGAGATAAACCTTTCGAAATATTTACTACACATGGTAAAGCAGGTGGAAATGATGCAGCAATGGCTGAAGCCGTTTCAAGAGTATCATCTTTATGCCTTAGGTCAGGGCTAGATCCTAAAGAGATAATAGAACAGCTTAGAGGAATAACAGATATACCTGCGTGGGATGAAGGGAATTTGGTAAGATCAGTTCCAGATGCTTTAGCAATGGTACTTGAAAAAGTTGTATCTAATAATTCATCAAGTGTTATAAATGAGGCAACTCAAAAATCTATGTTTAGTATCAATAACAGCGAAAGTCAATCATCAATGATTACAGTTGATGAAAAAAAAAAAATAGTTAAAGACACTATTTCAGTTTCAGTGCCTGCTAATGCAGCTGCTTCTATGCAAAACTGTCCAGAATGTGACGTAGGTAATTTGGCATTTGAAGAGGGCTGTCAAAAATGCTATAGTTGTGGTTATTCTAAATGTTAATAAATTGAACTATACTAAAAAAAATAAGATTGCTATTACTTTAGGTGATCCTTCAGGCATTGGTCCTGAAGTTGTAGCAAAATCAATTAATCATCTTTCTAATCATAAGATGGATGTACCCATTATTATTGGAGATACTAAAACTGTAATAGAATCATTCAAGCTTATTGGATTAGAAATTCCAGTTATTGGTATAAAAAATCTTTCTGAAATAGATAATCAATCAAATTCTGTTTTTATTTTGGATAATAATAAATATTCAAATGAAAATTTTATAAAAGGGAAAAACTCTGTTGAGGCGGGAAAAGCTTCACATGAATGGGTTGAAATAGCTACAGATTTAGCGATAGAAAATAAAGTTGATGCTATATGTACAGCTCCTATAAATAAAGAAAGTTGGCAAATGGCAAGTTTCAAGGATATAGGACACCAAGAGATATTCAAGAGAAAAAGTAAATCTAATTATGTAGCTACAATGTTAGTTTCAGGAAAATTAAGATGTATGCATTTATCAACACACCTTTCTCTATCTAAAGCGTGTGAATATGTAACAACAGAAAATGTAGAGCGAGCAATTAGGCTTACTCAAAAACATTTCTTAGAATGGGGTTTTTCGAATCCTAAAATTGGAGTTGCAGCATTAAACCCCCATGCCTCTGACGGAGGACTTATTGGTGATACTGAAGAAAAAGAAATCTTGCCAGCAATAATTAATTGTAAAAATGATGGAATTAATGCATCTGGTCCTCATCCTGCAGATTCTATTTTCTATGATGCAATAAATGACAAACATGATGTTGTTGTGGTCATGTATCACGATCAAGGGCATATTCCAATCAAGGTCTATGGATTCGAGCAATCAATTTCTGTAAACTTAGGCTTGCCTTTTATTAGGACATCGGTAGACCACGGTACAGCTTTTGATATTGCTGGTGAAAACATTGCTGATCCAACAAGTATGATAGAGGCAATAACTCTAGCAAATAACTTAGCTTATAAATCTAAACTATGAAATTAAGTAATGATGAAATAACGTTTATAGGTTATGGCAATATGGGTTCAGCGATAGTTGAAGGTATATTACGAGATAATCTATTTAAAAATATTAAAATTGTAGAGAATGATAAATCCAAGTTTAATAGAAAAAATCAAAATCTTAATTTTGAAGAAAAAATTACAGAACAAATAAGTTCATCAAAATATATTTTTTTATGCGTAAAACCTCAGTCTTTCAAAACTTTAGCTAAACAATTGAATAATAAATTATCTGAAGATCAAATTATTATATCTATCATGGCAGGTATAAAGATACCCACAATTGAAAACTATTTAAATCACTACCAAGTAGTAAGAGTGATGCCTAATACTCCAGCTCAGGTTTCTAAAGGTATTAGTGTCTGGATTTCATCAAGTAAAGTTCACAAATCAGAGAAGAATACTATAGATAAAATTCTAAATTCTTTTGGTAAATCTATAGAAGTAAAGTCTGAAAATATAATCGATATTTCAACAGCACTTTCAGGAAGTGGACCTGGTTTTATATATAAGTTTTTGGAAGATATGATTTTGGCTGGTGAAAAAGCTGGATTAGACCCTAACATGAGTGAAACTTTAGCAGTTGAAACCTTAATTGGAAGTTCTGAGCTCTTAAGAATTTCTAAGGAATCTCCAAAAAGACTACGTGAAGCTGTTACTTCTCCTGGAGGCACTACTGAAGCTGGATTAAATTTTATGGGAAAAAATAAATTTGAAAATATAATATTTGGAACTATAGAATCGGCTATTAAGAGAAGTATTGAACTTTCTAAAGAGGATAAGTTATGACTTTATTTGATTTATTAGCTAGAGTATTGGATCTTTATTCAATTATTATTGTTGTCAGAGTTCTTTCAGACTGGATACCTAATTCTAGAAATTATCAGATTGTTCAGTTTCTTATTCTAATTACAGAACCTTTCCTAAGTAGAATAAGAGGGATATTACCTCAAATGGGAAATCTAGATTTTTCACCTATTGCAGCAATATTTGCACTAGAAATAGTTGGCACAATTCTAAAAAATTTATAGATTTATTTAGGTTATTATTTCTGAAGCATTTATAGATATTTTTTTCCCATTTTTATCTAAAACCTCTAAAGTTCCGTCATCATTTAAGCTAATTATCTTATAATATGCATTTTCAGATTGTCTATCAAAAGACTTATAATTTGTTCTAAAAGCAACTCTCTTATTTAATCCATAAAGCTTATCAGATAAATTTGAAATCTTAAGTTTTCCTATTAAGATTTCGTTATAGATATTTTCAAAACTTTTCAAAACATCTTCAACTATTTCTAATGGTTGAATTTTTTCATTCAATAATTCCATAAGGCTAACTGAAGGATAAATAAAAGTATTATTTTTTTTGTGATCAGAATTGATATTAATTCCGATTCCTATAATTGAGTAATTATCACTTTTTATATGATTTTCAACTAAAACACCTGATATTTTTTTCCCATCAACTAACACGTCATTAGGCCATTTAATTTTTATTTCTGTATCAATAAATTTTTCTAAAACTTTATATATTGAGAAAGCCGAAATTATAGGTAGCGTACTCATCAATGATATTTCAGGTTTCATTATTATAGAAAACAATGCATCATTACCGTTTGATAACCATTTTCTTTGATTGCTGCCTCTGCCATCAGTTTGAAACTTTGCTACAACTACTGTTCCTTCTTCAATACCAGTATGAATAAAAAAATTTGCAATATCCATTGTTGAAGAAATTTCATTAAAAATATATTTTTTCTTTCCGATATAAATTTTTTTCATATAATTATATTATTAAAATTAAATTACTTGAAAAACCTCGTAATAAAATTCTTAGGCTTTTATTTTCATAATAATGTAAGATGAGATTATGTTTGGTCTAAACTATTTTTTTGCTTAGACATACTCCTCAAATAACTTATGAAAGGTAACTTAATGTATTGGTGTTCATCTGTTTCAAATTCACCTTCTTTAGATTCAGCTATTGAAGACGTAACAAGAGAAATATCAAAAAAATTAGAAAATAAAAAACCTGATTTAGGTTTAATATTTATTTCTTCACATCATTCTACTTCCTATGAAGAAATAACAGAAAAAATAAAGGAAAAAATTGATTGTGAATTTATACTTGGCTGTTCAGGATCTGGAGTTATTGGAGAAGGTAAAGAATTTGAGTACCTACCAGGAGTTTCCTTGACTGTGGCAAGTTTACCTAATGTAAGCTTAAAACCATTTCATTTCACACAAGATATTTTACCTAATCCAGATGAGTCACCAGATTCTTGGAAAGAATCTGTAGAGGTTTTTGATGATGATCCTAAAACAATAATTTTATTCCCTGATCCCTTTTCTATCAGAACAGAGTATGTACTTGATGGGTTAGATTTCGCATTTCCAAATACAAAAATTATAGGTGCTCTAGCTTCAGGAGGTAATAAACCTGGTGAAAATGCATTATTTGTCAACGGAAAAACTTTTTCTAGAGGATGCTCTGGAGTAGTTATTTCAGGAGATTTTGAATTAGATATTTTAGTCGCACAAAGTTGCAGACCAATTGGTGAACCGATGATAGTAACAAGGTCAGATAATAATATTATAAATGAACTTGATGGTGACCTTCCAATTATTGCAATTAAAAAGTTATATGATGAACTCCCAGAAAATGAAAAAGGTATTATGAATAATGCCCTTCAAATAGGAATCCTAATGGATCGATTAGGAGATATTGATGATGAAATAACCTATATGATTAGAAATATATCTTCTATTGACAAGGATACTGGATCTATTTCTATTGGTGAATCTATTAGTGATGGTCAAGTTATTCAATTTCATCTTAGAGATTCTAGTGCTGCACAAGAAGAACTAAAAAAAATGTTAACTGATTATAAAATCGATGACGATCAAATTATAAAATCTACATTGATGTTTTCAAGTGTTGGAAGAGGAAAATATTTATTGGGTGAATCTCATCACGATATCAACTTATATAAAAATATTATTGATAATAATTCTCCAATTACCGGATTCTTCTCTAATGGAGAGATAAGTCCTATTGGAGACAGAACTTATCTGCATGGCTATACTTCTTCTTTTGCAATATTTAAGGAGAATAATTAGATAGTTATATAGTTATATTAATTATGTCTTCCCAAGAATTCATATATTTTGGAGATAATTTATTTCTAGAGCTTGTAGATAAATGATCAATATTCTGAGAAGCTAACTTTATCATATTGGCACCATAAGTCTTATTTATATAGTCAACAGAAGCCATTAGTGAGTCTTGTTGTTTATTTGGTAATTTTAGGTATGACGACTGATATTTATTAATTTCACTGAGGTTACTCAATATAACTCCTGCTTTCTTATAAGCTAAATTTTTTCTAAATATTTTTCTCAATATATGATTAGACATAGATACTATATCTATGTAATTATCAGTCGCTACTAAAAAATTCTCCGAAGAAAATCCATAATGAAAAGAATTATTTTTACGCTTAAATTTATTGGTCACAATGAAAGTAGATAATGTATATGCTCTTAATTTTTCTTCTCTTAACTTTTTTGAACATATAAATGCATAGTCGCTTATTCTTTTTTCAAGATCTGAATAAGTAATTATGTCTTCTTTAAATGATCTAGATACCGTTATACTCTTTTTTGGAGTAGGTATACTTACTATTGGAAAGCATTCAATACCTTTTAATTCTTGAATAGTTTTCAGGACATTTATATTCATTTTTTGAAGAATCCAGTTTTTATCAGAATTTACTAAATCAACAGCAGTAAATATTTTATTCTTATTTAGATATTTAGAATACCTATACCCTATGCCCCATATTTCATGTACAGCAAGATTTTTTAATGATTGAAATATTTTAGATTCAGAATCTAAAACATAAAAATTTTGTTTAATATTCTTTGCTATTGAAGAGGCTATTTTAGATAAAGTTTTAGTTTTAGACACACCAACAGAAACAGGTATACCAATATTCTTTTTTATATAATTTTTTATCTCTTCAGATATACCAGAATAATTAGAATCGTAATTTATACTCATAAAAGCTTCATCAATAGAATAAATTTCTAAGTCTTTAGAATATCTACATAATGACTTCATAACTCTATTAGAGATTTCACCATATAATTCAAAGTTAGAAGAAAAAACTTTTACATTATTATTCTTCATAAATTTATCTATCTTAAATACTGGTTCGCCCATCTTTATACCTAATTTTTTAGCCTCATTACTTCTAGAAATGACACATCCATCATTATTAGATAAAACAACAACTGGAACGCCTTCTAAATCTGGTCTAAATATTCTTTCACATGAAACATAAAAATTATTACAATCTACTAAAAAAATCATATGAATTTTTTGACTGCACCTATTACAACGCCTATAATCTCAAACTTTTCACTCTTATCAACTAAGATAGATTCATAATTATTATTTTCTGGTTTTAGGTATATTTTTTTATTTTTTATTATTAAACGCTTAATCAAAAAATCTCCATCAAGTGAACATAAAATTATACTATTATTATTAGGCTTAATTGATCTATCTATAACGAGTATATCTCCAGAATTTATGCCTGCATTTATCATCGAATCACCAATAACTTTTACACAAAAAGTTGATGAATGATTAGACACTAGGTAATCGTGTATGTTCAAGTCTGATGATAAGAAATCAGCAGCAGGTGAAGGGAAGCCAGCAGATATTCCGGAATCATAATACTTAATTTTTTGTGTAATAATACCCATAGATCAAATATGATAATTACTACGAATATATTTTGTCAAAGAAGATGTCTTCTCTTTTCGGTTGAAGAAATATCTTCCCTAAATTCGTTCTCCGGTATAACTCTAAAAAATTCTCTATATTTCAAGTCTTCTACATCTAAATTATCAAAATTTGAGCTAGAAACACCTATTCTTCCAGCTACTATAAAACTACAATTATTTTTTTTTAGCACACTGAACAGTTCATCTAATGAAGCACCTGGAGGTAAATAAGATTCATCAAGAATTCTAAGTGCTGTGTCATAACCAACAACAAAATATGAATTTTTATAAATTTTAGACTTATCTATAAACTTACTACTTCTACTAACTATAATTTTTTCTTCAGATTCAAAATTTTTTATTCTTTTTAACAATTCTGATTCATTGATATCTGGTTTATCAACATTAGATATAGATATTTCATAATATTTGTCAATATTACACATACTAGAAGAATGATCAAGTAATCTTATATGTCCGTGATGAACCGGATTGAATGATCCTGATAAGATCACACAATTATTTATATCTTCTTGAAATATTTCTAGTTTTGAATTTAATATGAAATAGTCAATTTTTCCTTCATTTAAGGATTTTATATTTTCTTTGAATTTTTTCATTTTCAAGCAAATCTATTGAAAGCTCATCATTTATTTTGTGAATGTGAGCAATAGTATTAATAATTTGTTTACTAACAATTATATCTTCTGAAATTCTATCTCTTTTACTTTTATCAAAAAAAATAGAATATGTATTAAGATGATTTTTTGATCTTATTGATATGAATGCCTTATCCTCACCCTTTCTGATTCTATTAGTACTAATAGCTCCTGTACAACCTAATCCAAAAACAGAAATATTATCTTCAGAATCTAGTAGCTTAATTGAATTCTGATATGCCTTTTCTGCAATATTTATAGCTTCTTGCTCACTAACATGATTACTTAATTCTTTTCCCAAATAAAGCTCTAAAGATTTTTTTGAATAAGGTACATAAGTAGTTAGTATTGTTTTAGAAGCACCAGAAACAGATAATAACCATGATAATGAATTAGATCCACAACCAGTAGCAACTAATGAACCTTTTATATTTTCATTACTATGAATCTTTGTAATTATATTAGTGATTTCTTTGTCCATAATATAATATTATAAAAAATCATAACGTATTCATAATAGTATGTACTAATGAATCAATTCACAGAAGCACACTTAAATAATTGGAAAAGTGATTACTTAAAATTAACTAATAGTAATCAAAGATATAAGCTAATCGAAGATAATGTCTGGTCTTTAGGAGATAGAATTGGGATTATATGTATATTTCAAGAAGATGAAATATGTTATATAACTCACTGTAATTCTATTTATAAAACACTGAAAAATATTATAAATGTTAATAAAAATAATGAACTTATAAAGCTAATTCTAATTCATAATTTAGGAATCAATGAAAGTAGAATAAAGTCGAGCTCTTTATCTAAATCTAAAATCAACAAAATAAAAAGAATTGTAAAACAATTTGATTTCAGTATAATTTCGATTGAATCAAATCATATTGAAAAAGTATCAAATGCGTTCAAGGTTGTTGCCGACCCTATTTATAATGGACATACATCAAACTTAAATAGGATATTAGATGAACTACCTAAAAAAAATTGATTTTAAAGAGTCCCTGATCTCAATCTTCTTAGCGCCCCAGGGTGCTTTCGAAGAAAAGGAGGAACTTCAAGATCATCTATGCTTACACCTTCTTGTTTAATATTTCTATCTATAAAATCATCATCAACTAATACAGGAAATCCAGTTGCTATAACAGTTATTTTTATTTTCCCATTTAGTCTGGGATTGGTAACACTACCAAATATTATATTTGCATCAGGATGTACTCTAGATTTTATTACTTCAGAGGCAGAAGTAACTTCATCTAAGGTTATATCCTGGCCACCAGAAACATTAAAAATCACACCCTTAGCACCATCAATTGGCATTTCAAGTAAAGGAGATGAAACAGCTCGTTCTGCAGCTTCAGTTGATCTATTTTCGCCTTCACTTTCACCAATACCCATCCATGCTGGTCCAGCATTTTCCATTATTGTCCTTACATCAGCAAAGTCAAGATTAATTTCACCTGGAACTAATATTAATTCAGCTATTGATTGAATACCAACCTTAAGAACATCATCAGCTAAACTAAACGCATCAGACATTGATAAATTATTTTCAGTCTGTAACAATCTATCATTAGGAACTACTATCAAGGTATCAACATACTTCTTTATATTTTCTATACCTTGCAAGGCAGCATCTAACCTTTGAGTTCCCTCAAAACCAAAAGGTTTAGTAACTACTCCAATAGTTAAAGCTCCGGAGCTTTTAGCTATTTCAGCAATGACAGGTGCAGCACCTGTTCCAGATCCTCCTCCCATTCCTGCAGCAACAAAAACCATATCGGCATCACTCATGTAATCTTTAATTTCAGATCTACTCTCTTCTGCAGATTGCTTACCTCTAGTAGGATCTCCACCTACACCCATTCCACGAGCTATTCTGTCACCAATCCTAATTTTCTCCGGAATTATTGAGTTTTCTAGGGCTTGATTATCAGTATTTACAGCGACAAATTGTATCCCAGATATAGTATCTTTATACATTCTGTTTATAGCGTTTCCACCACCACCACCTACACCAAAAACTTTAATATTAGCTGTTCCAAATCCAATTAATCTTTCTTGAACCATGACAATTTTCCTTAATTTTTATATATTAAATATTCAAAAAATTTTTGTTGATATTTAAATGTAAAATAAATAAAGAATTTATTAACGTTCAATTTAAAACGTATTTAAGGCATTTTTGAATATATATTTATTAATAAAATAAGGTTATTTTAAAAAAAATTGATTGATAATAATTTGGAGATAAAAAATGAATGGTTATGATGCTGTTGTTGATATATTAAAAAAAGAAGGATTTGAGTGGATAGCTTGTTTTCCTGCTAATCCACTAATTGAAGCTGCCGGTAAGGGTGGACTTAAACCAATAGTTTTTAGACAAGAACGTGGTGGAATAATGGCAGCAGACGGATATGCAAGAATGTTAGCAAAAGAGGGCAAGAGAGGTGTTTTTTGTTCTCAAGGTGGACCTGGAATAGAAAATTCTTTTGGAGGATTTGCCCAAGCCTGGGCTGAAGCAGTTCCAGTATTATATCTACCGGCAGGATCTCCTGCAAGTGTAGCAGAAGTTAAGCCAGCATTTGACCCTCAAACAAACTTTGCTCATATAACTAAATGGTGTTCTTCAATAACAAAAAGTTCAGAAATTTCTACACAAATGAGAAGAGCTATGTCTGCATTAAAAAATGGTAGACCTGGGCCTGTTTTGCTTGAAATGAGAAGCGATGCTATGGCTGCAGAAGTAGATAATACAGATGATTATTCAAGTCCAAATCCTGTAATAACATCTCCGAGCCTTTCAGATGTTAAGGATGCTGTTAAGGCTTTAGGCAATGCAAAAAATCCTGTCATCTGGGCAGGACAAGGAATTTTATATGCAGCAGCAACTGAAGAGCTAAAAGAATTTGCAGAGATAATGCAAATTCCAGTAATTACTACTATGCCAGGAAAATCTGCATTTGATGAACGTCATGCCTTATCCCTAGGAGCTGCCAATAGAACCGCTCCTAAAGCTGTATGGTCTTGGCTAAAAGATTCAGACGTTCTTATAGGTTTAGGGGCTAGTTTTTCAAGGACTACATTTGGAATAGATATTCCTGAAGGTAAATTAATAATTCATAACACAAATAATGTTGAAGATATTGATAAAGAATATTCAACAGAAATTGGACTATTAGGGGATGTAAAATCAACTCTTAAAATGCTTATTGATGAAGCAAAAGGAGTTTATGGAGATTCGAGAGCTAAAGATACAAGAATTCTTGAATCAATTGCTCAAGTTAAACAAGAGTGGGAAGCAGACTGGGCTCCTCTATTAAATTCCAACGATGAACCAATAAATCCTTATAGGTTGATTACGGAAATTAACAATGCAGTTGATCATGAAAATACAATAATGACACATGATGCAGGTCATCCTAGAGACCAAATTATGCCTTTCTATCCAGCAACAGTTCCAAACAGTTATATAGGATGGGGTAAATCCACTCATCTTGGCTATGGTTTACCACTTGTAATTGGAGCAAAAATTGCCCACCCCGAAAAGTTTTGTGTAAACTTTATGGGTGATACAGCTTTTGGTCTTTCTGGTTTAGATTTAGAAACTTCAGTTAGGTCTGAAAATCCAATTACAACTATTTTATTAAACAATAGTACAATGGGAGGTTATGACCATCATATGCCTATAGCTATGGAAAGATATGGAGCAGGAAATAATACTGGATCATATACAACAATTGCTGAAGGACTAGGTGCTAAAGGTATATATGTTACAAAACCTGAAGAAATCGTTCCAGCAATTAAAGATGCTCAGAATACAAATAATGATGGGCAAAGTGCACTTATTGAAGTCATCACTCAACAAGAAGGAAGATTTAGCAGATACTATAATGATGAAAGTGTAACAGGTGGGAAAATAATAAAGTAATATGAAAACCTCAGGATTTAGACTATTACAATTAGGTACACCTTGGAGAAACTTATCTTATATTATTGTTGAAACTGACGAAGGTATAAGCGGTATAGGTGAAGCCAGGGTTCTAGGTAAAACCCATACTGTTGCAGAGTATCTAAAAGATGTTGAGCGACACTTTATCGGACATGATCCATTTGACATTGAGTCACTATATCGTAGATTTACCTTACTTGATTTTGGAAAAGCAGGGGAAGTAGTTCACACAGGTTTAGCAATGATAGAAATGGCTTTTTGGGATATCATAGGTAAAGCTACTAATCAGCCTGTTTATAAATTACTTGGAGGAAAAGTCCAAGAAAAAATACAAGCTTATGCTAACGGATGGTATACAGTCGAAAGGAATCCTGATAGTTTCTCTTTAGCAGCATCTAAAGTTGTAGCTAAAGGTTATAAAGCTCTAAAATTTGATCCTTTTGGAAATGGTGATTTAGAACTATCTAGACCAGAACTTTTCAAGTCATTAGAGATAATTGAGGCAGTTTCTGACACAGTTACAGATGATATGCAAATGATGATAGAAATGCATGGAAGATTTGCGGCCCATCAAGCAGTAGAAATAGCAAAAAAAATTGAAGATCTAAATATTGGTTGGATCGAAGAACCAGTTAGACCAAGTGATAATCCAAGTCTAGAAAAAGTAAGGATTCAAACATCTTTACCAATAGCAACAGGAGAAAGGCTTTATGGCGCTTCTGAGTTTAGGGAGATATGGTCAGCAAATAATGTTGATGTAATTCAACCAGACATAACACAATGTGGAGGTATTTTTGAGACAAAAAAAATTGCATCTACAGCTGAAATTTATTCTATAATGGTAGCTCCTCATAATGTTGGAGGTGTCATATCTACATTAGCAGCAATTCATTTATGTTTTACACTAAGAAATGTAAAAATCTTAGAACATTTCAATGATTTTGCTGATCCATTTGTAAAGGATGCTGCAGATTCTTACCCAGAAGTTAAGGATGGCTTTTTTAGCTTACCCGAAAAACCTGGTTGGGGAGTTGAATTAAATGAAGATTTTATTCTTGAACATCCTCCAGAAAAAAATAAAGATGGTATCAATTTAGACCCAGGCTTAAATATGTTTGAAAAAATGGATTGGGCCAAAAGAGGTCAATCTGAGTAAAAAGATAAGGAATGCCATAATAATATGTTCGACTTAATAATTAGTAATGGATGTATTGTTGACGGGTCAGGGAAATCAAGATTCAAGTCCGATATTGGCATTATAAATGAGAAAATTGAATCAATTGGAGACTTAAGAGATAAAGAATCAAATCAAATAATTGACGCAAAAGGATTAATCGTATCACCAGGATTTATTGATTCACATACTCATCATGATGGAGTTTTGTTAAATGATCCACAGCATGCTAGTAGTCTTAGGCAAGGAGTTACTACAGAAATACTTGGACAAGATGGATTATCTTATGCACCTCTTTCTGAGGATAATTATGAAGTTCAAAGAAAGTATTTAGGAGGAATTTTAGGCCCAGCTCCAAAAAATCTTGATATGAGAAGTGTGAATGCTTTTAGATCTCATTATCATAAAAAGGTTTCTATAAATACTGCATACCCTGTTTCACATGGTGCTCTTAGAATGGAGTCAGTAGGCTTTTATGATAAACCACTAGAAGGTAAATATCTAGATAAGGCTAAATATTTACTTGATGAAGGATTATCTCAGGGAGCTGTTGGGCTTGCTACAGGAATGTCATATCATCCTAATGCTTGGAGCAATACAAAAGAATTAATAGAATTATGC
>JAKUNJ010000011.1 GCA_022451965.1 Dehalococcoidia bacterium
AATGATTACAAATATAATCTTGATCTAGAAAATGAAATTATTGATAAATTGATCAATCTCTCCAAGTTTACTATTTCGGAGATACAAATACAAAGATCAGCAGATAATATTGTTGAAGAGAGAATTAGATCAATATCTCAGTATAGAATGGAACTCGATGATTATTTGAAAGCTATTAATAAATCTAGAGATGAGTTCTATAAAGAGTCTTTAGAATCATCTGAAAAAGAGCTTAAAAAATTATTAGTTATTGAAGAAATTATTAAATTAGAACAAATAAAAGCTTCAAAAAAGGAAGTTGAAGAAGAGCTTCTAGTCATTAAGGAACAATATAAAGATCAAAATTTGACGGATGATGAAAATCTTAAATTAATAGTCAGTAATAATATTAAGAGAAGAAAAAGTATTCAACAGTTGATAAAAATAGCTAAATCTTCCACCAATAATCGCAAAAAATAATAATCTTTAGTAAGATTAAAAGTACTTATATAAGGAGTATTAAGTTGAATTCAGAAATCTATAATCCACAATCTATAATTCCTTCAGTAATTGAAACTACTTCAAGAGGTGACAGGGCTACCTATGATATATTTTCACTACTGCTCAAAGAAAGGATTATTTTTTTAGGAACGCCTGTAAATGATTTTGTTTCAAATACTATAGTTGCTCAATTACTATATTTATCTAGGGAAGATCCTGAAAAAGATATAAATCTTTATATCAACTCGCCTGGAGGTTCTGTCTATGCAGGTTTGTCTATATATGACACTATGCAAATGATACCTAATGATGTTTGTACATATTCGGTTGGATTATCAGCTAGTATGGGTGTTGTTTTATTGACTGCAGGTGCCAAAGGAAAAAGATATGCTCTTCCAAACTCAACTATGATGATGCACAGTGTTTCTGGTGGTGGTGGAGGTACTATTGCTGATGTTGAAATAAATTTCAGAGAGATGCAAAGGATTAACGAAAAATTAGCTAAAATAATGTCTACTCACACAGGTCAATCCCTATCAAAAATAAGAAAAGATGAAGACAGAGATTTTTGGCTTGATGCAGAGCAGGCTGTTGATTATGGAGTGGTAGATGAAGTTATTTATCCTGAAGGGACCAAATCTAAATCAACTAAAAAATAATTATGCAGTGTACACTTTGCAATAAATATTACAACTTACCAGAAGAAATAAGGGCCTTCCCTGGAGAACGTTTCGGATATCCTAAAGTTTCACTTTATTTTTGTGTAAATTGTTTTGACTATATTCAATCTGGCTTTGACACAATCTCTGAAGAATTTTATTCTGATGATAATGATAATCAATTTGGATTCACTAAAACTCCAAAAGAAATCTTTGATTTATTGGGTGAATATGTTATTGGTCAAAGTCATGCTAAAAAGGTTCTTTCTGTAGCAGTTTATAACCACTATAAAAGATTGATGTCAGAAAACGATGAAGATGTGGAAATTCAAAAATCAAACATCCTTTTGGTTGGATCTACAGGTTCAGGTAAAACTTATCTTGCTCAAACACTTTCAAAAATTTTAGATGTTCCATTTAGTATTTCAGATGCAACCTCCCTAACTGAAGCTGGATATGTAGGTGAAGACGTAGAAAACATTCTTCTAAGTTTATATCAAGCATCAGATGGTGATATTGAAAGAACTCAAAAAGGGATAATATACATTGACGAAATTGATAAGATCGCAAAAAAAGGTGCAAATGCCTCATTAACTAAAGAATTAGGTGAAGGAACCCAACAATCACTTCTAAAAATTTTAGAAGGCACCGTTGTAAATGTTCCTAGAAAAGGTGGCAGAAAGCATCCAGAGCAAGATTTTTTACAGATTGACACAACAGGTATTTTATTTATACTAGGGGGTGCATTCGAAGGTTTAAATTCTATAATTGACCAAAGATTAAATGATAAATCTATAGGCTTTGAAAATATATCAAGTAAGAAAATAACTCCTCAAGTTGAAGGCAAAGTTGAAACTGAAGATATCTTAAAGTTCGGATTTATACCTGAATTCGTAGGTCGTATTGCTTCTATGGTCAGCTTGAGAGACTTGACTCACTCAGACTTATTAAGAATTTTGAAAGAACCTAAAAATTCATTAATAAAACAATATCAAAAGCTATTTAGTCTTGATGAAGTTGATCTAATATTTGAGGAATCTGCTTTAGATCTTGTTGCTAAAGAAGCTTTAGATCAAAAAAATGGTGCAAGGGCCTTAAAATCAATACTCGAAAAACTTTTATTAGATGTAATGTTTGAAATACCAAACTCTAATGATATATCTAAATGTGTTGTAAAGTATGATAAGGAAAATAATAGAAATATATTTGATTTGATATCTGATGAGGGTACTATCTTAAGAACTGATAATACGAGAAAAGCAGCATAATTTTTATATATTTATACTCAAGTCTGTTTCAACAGGATTTTCTATTTGAAGTTGGTTAGTTGATAGCATATGTAAAGTTTCTTTTAATAGTAATCTTTCATTTATGATTATGATTTCTCTTATTTTTTTGAATAAATTAGAATTTATTATTTGATCATCTATATTTTCTATTTCATCCCAATATCTTAATAACCCTTTGTGCTTAATTGGGAATCTTACGAAACTTAATGTTGGCCCACTATCCAGTTCAGGAGTCATTATATGTATAGAAACTCCTGAATAGGAGGACTTAGACTTAATGAGTTCTAATATCACATTTTTCCAAGTTCCATCAGGACCATCAGGCAATGCTGGATGAATATTAATTATTTTGTGATGTTTGCAAATTTCAGGAGAAAAAAGCATATATCCTGCTGCAACTATAAAATCTACTTGATAATTAGAAATCTTATTAAGCACTTCTTTGTCATAATTGATTCTAAGATCTTTCCACTCAGAACCTTTTCTTTTTTTATACTTCTGAGAGGAATAACTTATAACAGGTACATTATTATTTTTTGCATAATTTATGTATTCATCAGATCCTTTTTTCTCACCAATTTCTCTATTCAGAAAAACATATTTTATATCAATACTTTCATTATTTACAAGTTCAATACCTTTTTTAAGTAATCCTAGTGAGCCTTCTCCATTACCTGTCGATAACCAGCCTACAGATTTTCTATAATTTAGGCCTTTCATTTTTTTATGATCTTCCTAAGTAAGACCCATCATTAGTTGAAACATTTATTTTTTGACCTTCTTCAATAAATAAAGGTACCTGAAGCGTTAATCCTGATGTTGTAGTTGCAGGTTTAGTAGCTCCAGATTGAGTATCTCCTTTTAGTCCGACATCTGTATTTTCTACAGTCATTATAATAGATGTCGGTAGTTCAATAGCTAATGGTGTTGATTCTAGAAAAATTATTGAGATATTATTTCCTTCAGATAAAAACTTTTCAGCATTACCTATTAGTTCATTATTTAGCTCATACTGTTCAAAATTTACATTATCCATAAACACATACATATCCTTATCTTTATAAAGATATTGAGCCTCTCTTATTTCTGTTGGAGCTAATTGTAATTTCTGATTTCCAGGAACTTTTTTTTCATATACATTGCCTGTTTGAATATGTCTTAGTTTTAGTGTTAGAGTGGGAGGAGCCTTTGGTGCTTGTCTATGCTGCCATTCTAAAATTTGATATATTTCATCTTGCAATAAAATAGTCATATTTCTTTTTATTTCACCTGAAGATATGGTCATATTATTAACTCCTTGTATTGATATTATTAATTTTAGGCTTTTGGATGAGCTTTTGTATATATTTCTCTAGATTTTTCTAAGGAAATATGAGTATATATTTCTGTAGTTTTTGGAGATGAATGTCCCAATAGCTCTTGAACTACCCTAATATCAGCACCACCATCCATCAAATGTGTAGCAAAAGAATGCCTAAGAGTATGTGTATGAAAATCAGGATTTAATCCTGCAGCTTTTATATATTTTTTTGTAATATGTTGAATACTTCTGATTGATAATCTTTGACCTAAATTACTAAGAAAAAAAGCTTTTTCTTTTTTATTTTTAGAGCATCTTTTTTTTATATATTTTTCTAGTACTTTTTTTGTTTGATCAGCAAATATAGCTGATCTATATTTTTTACCTTTACCAAAAATTATTGCTTGATTGAGTTCAAAATCAATATCTTCTATATTTAAGCAATGGACTTCAGATACCCTTAGTCCGGCTGCGTAAATAATTTCAATAATAGCTTTATCTCTTACTCCTAATGTGCTGGATTCATCGATGCTATCTATTAATTTATCTATATCTTTTAGAGTTGCAATATCGGGTAATGTTTTTTCAACCTTAGGATTATTTATTTCATTAAGCAAATTTTTTTCAATATAATATTTGTCTACTAAAAAATCAAAAAATGATTTTAAGTTTGATACTATTCTTAGTACAGATTTTTTACTGTAAAGATTATTTATCTCGCTGATAAATTTTCTTAATAAATCTAAATCAATTTTCTTTCCATGATCTATCCCTAAAAAGTTAATAAATTTATTTATGTCATTATCTTTATTTCTAATTGTGTAGAAAGATAAGTTTTGATTTTCTTCAATATATAAATTTTTTAGAGTGATTATTTTTTTTTTATTTTTAAATATCATGATGTTAAATGATAATAAAAAAATAATAATCTTATAAGTGAAAAACTTAACGGATGAAAATAAAAATCACGTTAATGTATACATTTTTCTTTCATAGCTTTTTTAAGAGCTTCAATTGTTCTAGTTCTTCTTCTACCTGAACCAGCCCATGCACTCTCATCTGCTGTAACTTTACAATCTCTATCTTCACAAGCAAGAAAACCACCATCACCTTTTTTATTTCTAAATCTAATCCATATCATTCTAGGTAATTTTTCTAAGGAATTATCTAAAGATTTTTGACCTAGAGGCGGATCATTTTCTTGGAATTCTTCTCCAGTTTCTGAATTGATACAAGGTGTCTTTGATGAGCAGATAATATTTGTTCTTAAGAAATTATACTCACTAGGATTTCTTGGGTTTTCATCAGCTATTTTTTCATAATTATTCTTAATTGGCTCAAAGTTTTCCCAAAATGATTTTATAAATTCATTTCTACCAAGATTCCCATTTGATATTTGATCAAGATCATTTTCCATTTTTTCAGTAAATTTATAGTCCATTACACTTTCAGAAAAATGTTTTTTTAATTCTTCAACTAAAGCATTTCCAACTGGGCTTATATATATTGATCTATTAATAACCCAAACATATTTTTTTTCCTTGATTGTGTTTAATATGCTTGCATAGGTACTCGGTCTTCCAACTCCAAGTTCTTCCATAGTCTTTATTAATGAAGCTTCTGAATATCTTGGTGTGTGTTGGGTAAATTTTTGTTCTTTTAGGATGTCTTCTAGATCTACTAATTCATTTTCAGTCATATTGGGTACCTTATTTGATTCTTTTTGAGGAAATAGCTTTTTGAATCCCTCAAAAACCAATTCATCATACTCTGACATGAATTTATATTTTTCATTTTCAGATGAAGTTATTATTACAGTTTTTTTGTTTTGACTTTCTGCCATTTGACTGGCTACTGTTCTTTTCCAAATTAAGTCATATAGCTTGTACTGATCTTCACTTAACACATTTCTAATAGATTCTGGAGTCCTTGATATAGAAGTAGGTCTTATCGCTTCATGAGCTTCTTGTGCATTTGCAGATTTAGTTTTATATTTTGTTTGGCTATGATAATCATTCCCATAATTATTTTGGATAAAATTACCTACCTGGCTTAGTGAATCTTCTGATAAAACATTTGAGTCTGTTCTCATATATGTTATTAGGCCTTCTTCTCCATTACCCAAATCAATCCCTTGAAATAATTGCTGAGCTATTGACATCGTTCTAGATGGTGCCATTCTTAGTCTTGATGAAGCATCTTGTTGTAGGGAGCTTGTAGTAAATGGAGGTCTTGGCTTAGTTTTTCTAAGATTTGATTTAATAGATAAAATTTTATACTTAAGTTTTTCAATTTCTAATTGAATATTTTTTGCTTCAGCTTCATTTGATATCGTAAGATTTTTACCAGATACTCCTTCAATATCGTAAAGTTTGCCTTGGTAGGATTGTTTATTTTTAGAAAAATCACCAGTTATATTCCAATATTCTTGCGGAATAAATGCATTGATTTCATCTTCTTTATCCTTAATAATACTTACTGCAACAGATTGAACTCTTCCTACAGATAGTCTTTTAAGCCTCAGTAATGATGAGGTGAGCCCACTCAATGAAAAACCGACAAGCCTATCAACTAGTCTTCGACCAATATGAGCATCCACTAAATCCATATTTAATTTTCCTGCTTTTTCAAAAGCATCTTTTACAGCACTTTCAGTTATTTCATGAAAAACAACTCTCTTAAATTTTTCATCTGACTGCCCTTTTTCAATGAGCGCATTAGCAACATGAAAAGCTATACCTTCTCCTTCTCTATCAGGGTCAGCTGCTAGATAAATTTTCTCACAATTTTTTGCTAATTTGGATAGTTTATCAATCCTAGTTTTGGCTCCTTTTTCATATTCCCAAATCGGTTCAAAATCTTCATCTAATCCAACAACCGGGCCTGTATATTTTGCTTTATAGCCAGACTGCAAATTATTAATATGCCCAATAGACGCTTCAACTAAATATTCTTTACCTAAAAATCTTTGTAAGGTTTTTGCTTTAGTAGGAGATTCAACAATAACTAGATTTTTTGACAACTTTATACCTCAATTTAAGTAATTTTTTCTTGGGTTATTTATTATTATATATCAATATTAATATTAACTTTAGAAATCAAAAACTACAAAATAGGATTTTTCTTTTTTTATGGCGGAGAGGACAGGATTCGAACCTGCGGTACGCTTTAACGTACACACGCTTTCCAAGCGTGCTCATTAAGCCACTCTGACACCTCTCCATAAATTAAACCTTTAAAGGTAAATTTTTAATAAGTATGATATTATTATAAGTTATTAGTGAAAATGAAAAATTTGCCAATACATCATATTTTTGAAAAAATCTTTTTTGTTATTAATCAAATAAATCTATAAATGAAACCTTCGTCGATATTTAATATTTTCAAAAAACTAAATATAAATTTTTTTTCAAACAAATCACATATGGAAAAATTGATTGAAAAAGGCGTTCAAATTATAGATGTAAAAACAACATTTATTGATGAGACCGTTTCTATTGAAAAAGGCACTGTTGTCTTCCCATCAACTTATATTTTGGGAGAATCAAAAATTTCTACAAACTGTATAATTGGTCCCAACTCCGTAATTTCAAATTCAGAAATTTCAAGTAATAGTTCTGCTTTATATTCCATAATTTTAGATTCAAATGTAGGTAAAAATTCTAATATTGGTCCATATTCTTATGTGAGAAATAATTCATTTATAGAAGATAATGTTGAAATTGGAAATTTTGTTGAAGTAAAATCTTCCAAAATAGGAAGTTTTACAAAATCTAAGCACCTTTCTTATTTAGGAGATTTAGTAGTGGAAAATAATGTAAATCTTGGAGCAGGATTTGTTTCAGCTAATTTCGATGGTACTTCAAAAAACAAATCTAAAATAGAAAAAGATTCTTTCATAGGTTCAAACTCTACATTAGTTTCACCTTTGACAGTAGGTAAAAATACAATTATTGGAGCAGGATCTGTTGTCCTGAGAGATGTTCCAGAGGATACTACTGTTGCAGGGGTTCCCGCAAAAAAAATAGATCAGGAAGGTGAAATTGACGATTGATTTTATAGTCTATCTTCTTATATTTATTCTTTCAATATTAATATATGTTCTAATAAATTATTCTCTAAGTATTCTTGGCTACAGAACATTTGGGCTTACAAATGATGATTTTGATGATTCGGATATTGAAAAATATACTGAAAATACTTCAGATACACTTTCTTATGAAGCATACATCCTGGCTATCTTTATAAGAAATTTTATTATTTCAATTGGAGTAGGGTCATTTATTTTATTCATAGTAAGGTTAGGTTTTTTATCTGATCTTGAAAGCTATAAAATACTAATTGTTTCGTTATTTTATTTTTTTGTTCTAGTGATTTCTATAGTTATAACTAATAGAATTTTTTCTATACTTAATTCCAAATTATATTTTTTAGCAATTGGGGTTGGTAGATTTTTAGAAACTTTTTCAAGTATCCCAAAGTTTAAGGGATTTATAAGATATGTGGGTATTCCTACATCCACAGAGTCTAATGATGATGAAAAAGCAACTGCTACCTTGATAGAAACTCTAGATTTACTTGAATCAGATCAAATACCTGCTCATCAAGAAGACCTAAGAATGATTAGAGGAATCTTGAGAATGGATGATCTAAGAGTAAGTGAAATCATGAAACCTAGGCCTGATATTATTTCAGCTTCTATAGATGAATCAATCTCAAGTATTATTGAAAAAATGAAAGTAGGCGGTTACTCAAAAATACCAGTATATAATTCTGATCAAAATTCAATTAAAGGTGTTTTGTTTGCAAGAGATATCTTGAGCTTAGAAAAAGAAGAAATAGACAATCAAACCATATCATCATTATTGAGGCAACCACTATACATACCTGAATCCCAAAATTTAGAAACACTATTGAAAGAATTTCAAACACATAGTACATCAATTGGAATAGTTCTTGATGAGCATGGATCTGTATCAGGATTAGTAACTGTTACAGACTTAATTGAAGAAATAATTGGTGAGCTTGCTGATGAATTTGATGTAGATCCACCTGAAATACAAGAAATAAGACAAGGAATTTTTCTTCTTGATGCTACTTTATCAATTGATCAAATAAATAGAAAATTTAATCTTAAAATCGATAATGAAGGTATATCTACAATTGGCGGATTTATCTATTCTCAATTGGGAAGAATTCCATCTTCTGGAGATGTTGTTGAAACTAATGACGCATTTATCACAGTTAGGTCAGTTGTTGGAAGAAGAATTAAGAGAGTCTCTCTTACATTGAAATAAAAAAAACTCCCTGACATTACGTCAGGGAGTTTCATAGTTATCTATTTTTTATGGGGTTTAGTCTCCTGGAACAGCATCAACAACAATAGCAGATACGTTAGCAATATTTCCACCGCCAGAAGCTTGAATAGCAATTGGAAAAACTCCATTACCATCATCATCTAACCATGAGAATGAACTTGTTGAAAGGGAAATTGTTTCTTCGAAAGATCCTGCACCATCTGATGTTAGTGAAGAAACTCCAGATTTATCAACACCAACGACATTTACTCTGAATCCACTGGAATTCACTGCAGATATAGTTATTTCCACATTGGGTGAAAATCCTGATCCTGCTAGATGAATATCGAGTTCATCAGCACTTCTATGCCACTCAATAGTTGATGAACCATCGCTTCCAAATGCTGAAAGTCCAGACGTTGAACCAGCTTTTCCTTCTGGACCAGCAGGTCCTTCAGGTCCCGGTTCTCCAGCAGGTCCTTGAGGCCCTGGGTTACCTGGTGATCCTGGTTCTCCTGGTAGTCCTGGTGCTCCTGGTGCTCCTGGTTCTCCTGAAATACCTGGAAGTCCAGGCAATCCTGCTGGACCAGCTGCTCCATCAGCTCCAGCACATGCGAACATGAATAATGACACACCTAAGAGAGAAATTATCATTAATAATTTATGGTATTGACCTTTCATTTGGTTACCCCTTCTGTAAATAACTTGACTGATTTAGTTTATGATCGCTACATCAGCTTTAGTTTTATTAAAAATTTATTTATATCAATATACCTTAGTATTATACACAGATGACCGAATTAGTCATTATATAAAAATACATTAATGCACATTAATAAAAGATTAAATTATAAATCTAACCTATATAGATCATATTTGTACAAGATTGTCGATGTCAAGTAAACTTAGTACAGATTGTGTTAACTTTTTGAAAAAAAAGATTAAATTGAGACTTTTTGAATGACACCTGCTCAAATATTCCGTGATATCATTTTCAAGTAAATTAAAAAAAGTAATAAAAATATTAAGAAAGGTATAGTCCCTATAGTAACTATAAATCTTTTCAGGAAATAGGGTAGTAAATAAATTGGAAAACGATCCATCTATAATAAAATTATTAAAGCATGATAAAGACACTGGTTCATCAGAGGCTCAAATAATCTCAATGACTAGTAGGATCAATCAACTTAACGAACACTTCAAGACTCATAAACACGACCAATCATCAAGACGTGGACTCATAAAAATCGTAGGCAAAAGGCGCAGGCTTCTTAAGTATTTAAGAGAAAATGATTCTCCAAAGTATGATGAAGTAGTAAAGACTTTAAATCTAAGAAGATAAAAGTCTTATTATTAAAATCCAATATTATAATAATTAAATTTCCTAATTTCTGTTAAATCTTACTAAAGTGTAGGGGTTAAGTTTTAGAAAATGTCAGATGTTAAAAATTATTCTTTAGATATTCATGGGAAAAAAATTGAAGTAGAAATAGGTAAGGTTGCGAATTTAGCTAATGGATCCTGTGTGATTACATTAGGAGAGACTGTAATTCTAGCGACATCGTCAGCAAATAAAGTTGCTAAGGAAGGTGTAGATTTCTTGCCTCTAACAGTTGATGTGCAAGAAAAAGCATACGCACTAGGTAAATTACCTGGTGGTTTTTTTAAAAGAGAAGGTCGTCCTACAACTGATGCGACACTTGTGTGTAGATTAATTGACAGGCCACTAAGGCCTCTGTTTCCAAAAAGTTATCATAATGATACTCAAATTATAATTAGTGTTCTTTCATCAGATGAAACAAATCCTTATGACGCTTTGGGTATAATTGGCTCATCTCTATCCCTAGCTATATCAGATATTCCTTACTCAGATCCTGTTGGAGCTTGTGTTATAGGCTTAATTGACGATGAGTTAATAGTTAATCCAACTTATGAAGAGCTTCAAGTAAGCAAATTAAATCTTACAGTTGCAGGTACAGAAGATGCAATTATGATGGTAGAATCTGGCTCAGAATTTGTTTCAGAGTCTTTACTTTTGGATGCTTTGAAACTAGCTCAGGATGTTAATGGACAAATCGTTCGATTTATAAAGGAAATAGTTTCAGAGTCTGGAAAAGATAAGTGGGAAGTAATAGATGAACAAGATGAACTTGAAGATATTAAGTCTAAAATAAGTGAATCTTATCTTAGTGACTTGAAATCTATCGTAAGATCTAAGGATAACAAAACAGATAAAAAAGCAAAGTATGATTTGATCAGAGATAAAATTTTGGAGGATTTTTCAGAAGAATTCGAAGAATTAGATATAAATATGTCCTTAGATTTTATTGAAAAGAAAGAAATTAGAGATGCTCTTCTAAATGAAGAAATTAGACCTGATGGAAGAACTTTTGATGAAATTAGAGATTTGTCATCTGATGTAAGGTATTTACCTAGGGTTCATGGTTCTGCAATTTTTACTAGAGGTGAGACTCAAATTATGAATGCAGTTACTTTAGCACCACTATCTGAAGCTCAAAAATTAGATGGATTCAATCCTGTAAAAGAAAAGTTTTTTATACATCATTATAATTTTCCTCCTTTCTCTGTTGGGGAGCCTGGAAGAATGATGACAGGCAGAAGAGAAGTAGGGCATGGTGCGCTAGCAGAAAGAGCAGTTATCCCCGTGCTTCCATCAACTGAAGATTTTCCATATACTATTAGATCTGTTTCAGAAGCACTTTCTTCAAATGGATCTACATCAATGGCTTCAGTTTGTTCCGCTTCTTTAGCCTTGATGGATGCTGGAGTACCAATTAAAAATCCAGTTGCTGGTATTGCTATGGGCTTAATAACAGGAGAAGATGATAAATATGTTGTACTAACTGATATTCAGGGGGCAGAGGATCATATTGGTGATATGGATTTTAAGGTGGCTGGAACAAAGGATGGTGTAACAGCTTTACAAATGGACATCAAAGTTAAGGGAATAACCTTTGAAATTATGGAAGTTGCCCTAGAAAAAGCTAAAAATGCAAGGATGAAAATTTTAGAGCATATGTCAGAAACTATTTCAGAAACTAGCAAAGAGCTTTCAAAATATGCTCCAAGGATAACAACAATTAATGTTCCTCAAGATAAGATAGGTGCAGTTATTGGTTCAGGAGGATCAACTATCAAAGGACTGCAACAGGAGTTTGATGCTTCTATAAATATTGATGAAGATGGAAAAGTAATGATTGGTACTAATAACTCAGAAATATCAGAAAAAGTAGTTGATGCCATAAAAGCAATAATTAAGGATGTTGAAGCTGGCGATATTTATGATGCCAAAGTTGTTAAGATTATGAATTTCGGTGCTTTTGCTGAAGTGGCTCCTGGTAAGCAAGGATTGATTCACATAAGTGAAATATCAAAAGAGAGAGTTGAAGATGTAGAGTCAGTGCTATCAGTTGGAGAAGAAGTAAAAGTAAAAGTATTAAAAATTGATAGGCAAGGTAGAATTGATTTATCTATTAAAGCTTTGTTGGGTGATGACCAGAATGAAAGAACTCCCGAAAAAGAAAATGATTCAGATAATCAAGAAGAATTCAGGTCTTCAAAAAGAAAAGGTAACCGAAAGCAATTGGGTGGGAATTCTTAGGAGTTACATATGATTAAAGTAAGTGTAAATGGAGCATTAGGAAGAATGGGTTTGACTGTGTGCCAAGCAGTTTTAGCTGATTCAAAAACAGAGCTTATTGAATCTTTAGATATAAATTCAAATAATGATAATACTCTAAATTCTAAACCTATATATAATGATTTATCGAAATTTTTATCTGAGATAAAACCAGATGTTATAGTTGATTTTACTAACCGTGAAAGTTTTTTGAACCTATGTGAACTAGCAATACCTAAAGGAATAAGAATAGTTAGTGGTTCAACAGGATTATTAGATGAGGACTATAAAAAAATAAAAAAACTATGTTCGGAAAATAATATAGGAGTTCTTAGTGCTTCAAATTTTGCTATTGGAGCAGTTCTAATGATGGAATTAGCAAGTATTGCTGGTAAATATTTTGATTATGCCGACTTAATTGAAAGCCACCATGAAAACAAGATAGATGCTCCATCGGGAACAGCTATTTCAATAGCAGAAGCAGCATCTTCAAAAAAAGATCAAAAATATAAACAAAATATTGCAGAAAAACAAACTATAAAAAATACAAGAGGTGGAGACCTTCAGGGGGTTCAGATTCATTCGGCTAGAATGCCAGGAAGAGTTGCTAGGCATGAATTAGTCTTTGGAGGATTAGGTCAAACTTTTACAATGATTCACGATTCCATAGATAGAAATTCATTTATGCCAGGTGTTATTTTAGGGGTTAAAGAAATTTTAAGCCATAAAGATTTTTTAATTGGTTTAGATAAAATAATGGGGATCTAAATTGACTAATTTAAGCGAAATAAATATAGGAATTGTTGGAGCTACTGGAGCTGTAGGCGTAGAAGCCCTGAAACTTTTAGAAAAAAATAATCATCCCAAAGACAAGATATCGCTTTTTGCATCTGAAAGGTCTACAGGGAAATTAGTTGACTATAGTAATGATAAAATTCAAATTCTTGAAACTCATGAAGATAATCTTAAAAAAATTGATGTTGCATTAATATCTGTAAGTAGTGAAGTTAGCGAAAATCTTGCACCAATAATAGTTAGTAATGGCGGGATAGTAATAGATGATGGATCAGCATTTCGAATGAAACCTGAGGTCCCTCTTGTTGTGCCAGAAATTAATGAGAAAGATTTAGATTTTCACAAAGGAATTATTTCTATACCCAATTGTACAACTACACCGATGGTTATGGCTATTGATGCATTAAATAAAATTTGTAAAGTAAATAAAGTTATAGTTTCAACTTATCAAGCAGTATCTGGTACAGGTAAAGAAGCTGTCAATGAACTAAAAAATCAATTATCAGGAAATACAGCAACGAAAGTTTATGACTTTAAAATTGCTGGTAATGTTTTCCCTCATGTTGATGATTTTTTAGAAGATGGTTTTACAAAAGAAGAGCATAAAATGATTAATGAATCAAAGAAAATATTGCACGATCCATCTCTTGAAATAATCCCAACATGTGTCAGAGTACCAGTCAAAATTGGACATTCTGAATCTCTATGTATTTCTATTGATAGGGACTTAAGTCTTGAGGATATAAATTCTTGTCTAAGCAATTATTCGGGAATAAAGATATTGGATCATAGTACTGATTTGCCTTATCCTATGCCACTTTACAGTGAAGGTAAAGAAGAAGTTTTTGTAGGAAGAATTAGAAAAAGTCCAAATAATAGTAGAGAAATCAATTTATGGTTAAGTTGCGATAATTTATTAAAAGGGGCAGCCTTGAACGCTCTACAAATTCTTGAATCAATGATAAAAAGAGACTTAATTAAGATCAATTAGGGGTAAATTATGAAAGATTTGGGAAGACTTATTACAGCTATGGTTACACCATTTACTGATAATGGTGATGTTGATTTTGAAAGGGCTAAAGAATTTGCATTAGCTTTAGTTAAGACTGGTTCTGATGGATTACTTATCGGAGGAACTACTGGTGAATCTCCTTCAATGAATGAGGATGAAAAACTTGAATTGTTTAAGTCAGTTAAAGAGGCAGTTGGCGACAGTGCTACAGTAATAGCAGGAACTACAGATAATAACACTAATGCATCTGTAGATTTATCAAAGAAAGCTGAAAAACTAGGAGTTGATGCGATACTTCTAACTGTCCCTGCTTACAATAAACCTACCCAAGAAGGTTTATATCAACATTTTGCTAAGATCGCTAATTCTGTTTCTATTCCTGGTCTATTATATAATGTTCCTAGTCGAACCTCCCTAAATATGGATGCAGACACTACTTTAAAGTTGGCAAAAATAGACAATATTGTAGGAGTTAAGGAAGCATCCTCAGATCCTGATCAGATAACTAATATTATTTCTGATTCCCCTGAAAATTTTAAAGTTTGGAGTGGAAATGATAATGAGACGTTTTCAATTATGTCTACAGGTGGATATGGAGTTGTTAGCGTAGCTTCAAATATAATTGGGAATCAAGTTAAGAAGTTGATGGGGTTTATCCTTGATGGGCAAACTGAGCTTGCTGCAAAAGAGCATAAAAGATTATTATTATTTTTCAATGCCTTATTTTGGGTTACCAACCCAATTCCAATAAGGCATGCTTTGAACAGATCTGGATTTAAGATGGGTCCTCCTAGATTGCCTATGGTTGAAGCTCCAAAAGATTTTACTGATAAATTTGATCCTGTTATGGATCAGTATGATATGGACATTTCTTAATTTTCAAGAAATATGATCCTAGATAGTAAAAAGGTGGTAGTTTTTTTTGGTGGAGGCACAGGTTTATCAAGAATTCTAAAATCAGCAAATAAAGCAAAAAAAGAAAATCAAAATTTTGTTTCAATTGTATCTACTTTTGATAATGGTGGATCCTCTGGAAAACTAAGAGATTTATATGATATCCCTGCTATTGGAGATATTAGAAAAGTTTTATCAAGTTGTGTATCAGACCAAATTCATAATCTTTTAGAATATAGGTTTGATTCAAAATCCTTTGAACCTCATACTATTGGAAACTTAATTTTACTCTCCTGCATAAAGCAAAATATGTCTATTCAGGATGCCATTGATAATTACAGAGAGATTTTTCAGATAAAACAATTAGTTTACGCTTCATCAGAAATTCCAAGTGATTTAACAATTGAATCAAATGAAATAACTATATCTGGAGAAGTTAATATCAATAATTTTGTTGATAAGAATAATAAAATTATTGATATCAGACTTAAGAAAAGAGATGTTCCTGCGAATAAAAAGGCCTTAAAGAGTTTATCTACTTCGAGTATGATCATTTTTTCTCCAGGAGATTTTTATACTAGCCTTATTGCATCTATATTACCGAAGGGCTACATTGAAAAAATTTCAAACTTAAGAAATAATTCTATTTGGTTTGCAAATTGTAATTTAACTCAGAAAACTTTATTTGATCAGATAAAGTTTTTTAGAAATAAAATGAAGGGTTTTTTACCTAAAAAAATTATTCATGACTCTCCAAGTGACTTAGATATAAAATTTTCAAAAGAATTTCCTGAAGTAAAATTTGTATATAAGGATCTTCAAAGTTCAGAAATTGGAAAGCATGATTTGTTAAAATCAGAAGCCTTTTTTAGGACAATTTTATGATTCTTTTATAGGGATAGTAGCTTCTCTGCTTGGCCCTGTAGAAATATATACTATTGGTATACCAACTATTTCTTCAAGATTTTTGAGAAAAGCTTTTGCTTTAGAATTCAATGCCTCGTATGAACTAACATCAAAAGTTGATTCATCCCAACCTTCAAATTCTTTGTAGATTGGCTTTATATTATTAAGAATCTTTTCATCCGTTGGAAAATATGAAAGAACTTCTCCTTCATATTCATAGTGTGTACAAATTTTAATTTTTTCAAATTTATCAAGAATATCTAATTTAGTTATTACCATTCCATCTAATCCATTAATTTGAACCGAATATTTAGCAGCCACTGCATCAAACCAACCAATTCTTCTTGGTCTTCCTGTGGTTGTTCCAAATTCACCAGCAATTTCTCTGATTGTTTCTGCATCATTACCAAATATTTCAGTTGGAAAAGGTCCCTCTCCAACTCTTGTTGTAAAAGCCTTAAATACACCCAAAACATTATCTATATTTTTAGCTCCTATTCCCAAACCCGTTAAGGAGCCACCAGATATTGAATTAGAAGATGTAACGAATGGATAAGTACCATGATCTATGTCTAGAAGTGCACCTTGAGCTCCTTCAAAAAGAATGAATTTATTTTTATCAATATTTTCGTAAAGAATTTGTTCTGTGTTAGCAATATATTTTGATAACTTTTGATTCCACTCTACAATTTTTTTAAGTATATATTCCTCAGAAATTTCATCTTTGCCATAAATTTCTTTCAAAATCTTGTTTTTAATATTTAGATTTTTAGAGATTTTAGATTGTAAATTTTCTATATTTTTAAGATCACCTATCCTTATCCCATTTCTTGAAATCTTATCTGAGTAAGCTGGTCCAATACCTCTTCGAGTTGTCCCAACAGCTTCATTCCCTCTATATTCTTCTTCAGCTTGATCAAGCTTTATGTGATATGGCATAATTACATGTGCCTTTTCACTTATAAATATTTCGCCAGGAAGATTATTTTTATTTATTAATTCTAATTCTTTAATTAAGACATCAGGGTCAATTACTGTCCCAGAACCAATCAAGTTTTTTGTACCATCCCACCCAACACCACAAGGTACAAGATGTAAGGCAAATTTACCTAGTTTATTTTCAATAGTATGACCTGCATTATTTCCACCTGAGTATCTAGCAATAACATCAGCCTTTTCAGCTATATGATCAATAATTTTACCTTTGCCTTCATCACCCCATTGGCCACCAACTATAGTTATAATCATTGTTCCCCCGAGCATTAAAAATCTTTAAAATAATTAATATATTTTTTAGGACAATGAGATTATATCAGTGTTTGAGAATATTTGAATCTACAAAAAATTTAAATAATCTATTGACTTATAGAGCATATAAAAGAGATAATGAAATTCTGACCAAAAAAAAACTCTTTTTGTTTGTTTTTGGATTAGTACATTTAAAAGTTAATAATTTTTGTTTTATCGAGACCATTGAATTAACGATTTTTAAGGTTCAAATTATTATGGGTTTATGGGGGATGCCTTGGCGTCAAAAGCCGAAGAAGGGCGTAGCAAGTCTGCGATAAGCCTCGGTTTGCTGACTAGCAAGCTTAGCCGGGGATACCCGAATGGGAAAACCTGATCATATGATCAACCTTTTTAAGGTAGGTAAGCAGGAGAACTGAAACATCTAAGTATCCTGAGGAAAATAAATCAAACGAGATTCCCTAAGTAGCGGCGAGCGAAATGGGAATAGCCCAAACCGTGTGGGATTTATCCTGTGCGGGGTTGTAGGGCACTTTTTATAAGAGTTACAAAGAGTCATTTTAGTAGAATAGATTGGAAAATCTAACCATAGAGGGTGAAAGTCCCGTAAACGAAAAAATGTCTTCTCTTTAAGTGTTCCTGAGTACGACGGGACACGTGAAATCTTGTCGGAATCTGGGGGGACCACCCTCCAAGGCTAAATACTTTTGACGACCGATAGTGAACTAGTACCGTGAGGGAAAGGTGAAAAGAACCCCGTGAGGGGAGTGAAATAGAACTGAAACCGTAAACCTACAAACCGTTGGAGCTCGTATTTATATGAGTGACAGCGTGCCTATTGAAGAATGAGCCAACGAGTTACTTGATATGGCAAGATTAAATAGTTAAGCTATGAAGTCGAAGCGAAAGCAAGTCTGAATAGGGCGATTTAGTCGTGTCAAGTAGACCCGAAACCGTGTGAGCTACCTATGGCCAGGTTGAAGCGAGAGTAAAATCTCGTGAAGGACCGAACCCGTGTACGCTGCAAAGTGCTGGGATGAGCTGTGGGTAGAGGTAAAATGCCAAACGAACACGGAGATAGCTGGTTCTCCCCGAAATGTATTTAGGTACAGCGTTATGTAAATACTTCATGGAGGTAGAGCACTGGATAGACTAGGGGGCGCAAGCTTACCAAACCTAACCAAACTCCGAATACCATGAAGGGTATCATAGCAGTGAGACTGTGGGGGATAAGCTCCATTGTCGAAAGGGAAACAGCCCAGATCGCAAGTTAAGGTCCCAAAGTATATGCTAAGTGTTAAACGAAGTAGGGTCGCCCAGACAGCCAGGAGGTTGGCTTAGAAGCAGCCATCCTTTAAAGAGTGCGTAATAGCCCACTGGTCAAGGGGCCCCGCACGGAAAATAAACGGGGCTAAAGCATATCACCGAGACTGCGGGATTTAATTTTTTAATTAGATCGGTAGGGGAGTGTCGTTAAAGCGTTGAAGCTGAGCTGTAAGGCTTGGTGGAGTTTTAACAAGTAAGAATGTTGGCATGAGTAGCAAAAATGCCGGTGAGAATCCGGCAGGCCGTAAGTCTAAGGATTCCTACGCAACGTTGATCGGCGTAGGGTTAGTCGGTCCTAAGGCGTATCCGAAAGGAAAAGTCGATGGACAGCTGGTAAATATTCCAGCACCTTCAAAATTTTGTTTGATTCAAAGGGGTGACGCAGAAAGATAAACAGAGCATACGTATTGGACATCGTGTGTTTTTGCCTGTAAGAGAATAGAAAGGGTTAAAATACTTTCTATGATTGATCTGAGGGGTGAGAGGACTATGAAGTTAGCTTCGTAGAATTCTGTTGACTCTAGACTGCCAAGAAAAGCCTCGTTGATTAGATTTTTTGAAGACCGTACCGCAAACCAACACAGGTAGACAGGGATAAAAGTCCCAAGGCCTTCGAGAGAACCATCGTTAAGGAACTCGGCAAATTGACCCCGTAACTTAGGGAGAAGGGGGACCTTTTATGTATATGAGCTTGCCTCAAAAAGCATAAAAGGTAGCATAAAATAGGTTGAAGCGACTGTTTATCAAAAACACAGGTCCATGCCAAAGCGAAAGCTGATGTATATGGGCTGACGCCTGCCCAGTGCCGGTAGGTTAAGGAAGGTGGTGCAAGCTACTGACTGAAGCCCCGGTGAACGGCGGCCGTAACTATAACGGTCCTAAGGTAGCGAAGTCCCTTGTCGGGTAAGTTCCGACCCGCACGAATGGCGTAACGACTTCAACACTGTCTCAACGATGGACTCGGTGAAATTGCAGGACCGGTAAAGATGCCGGTTACGCGCAGCAGGACAAAAAGACCCCGTGGAGCTTTACTGCAACTTGGCATTGGTTCGAGTTTTAAAATGTGTAGGATAGGCGGGAGACTATGAACTTCAGGCGTTAGCCTGGGGGGAGTCGCCCTTGAAATACCGCCCTTTTTATGATTTGAACCTAACCTTTTGGAACAGTGTCTGGTGGGCAGTTTGACTGGGGCGGTCGCCTCCCAAAGAGTAACGGAGGCGTACAAAGGTCACCTCAAGCTGGATGGAAATCAGCTTTTGAGTGCATTGGCATAAGGTGGCTTGACTGCGAGACCTACAAGTCGAGCAGGGACGAAAGTCGGTCAAAGTGATCCCACGATTCCGAGTGGAAGGGTCGTGGCTTAACGGATAAAAGCTACCCCGGGGATAACAGGCTTATCTTGCCCAAGAGTCCATATCGACGGCAAGGTTTGGCACCTCGATGTCGGCTCGTCGCATCCTGGGGCTGAAGAAGGTCCCAAGGGTCGGGCTGTTCGCCCGTTAAAGCGGCACGCGAGCTGGGTTCAGAGCGTCGTGAGACAGCTCGGTCTCTATCCGCTGTGCGCGTAGGATATTTGAAGGAATTTGCTCCTAGTACGAGAGGACCGGAGTGAGCAAACCAATGGTGTATCGGTTGTAACGCCAGTTGCATCGCCGAGTAGCTAAGTTTGTTAGGGATAAGCGCTGAAAGCATCTAAGTACGAAGCCCCTCCTGAGATAAGATATCCCATCTCTTTATGAGAGTAAGATCCCCGGTAGACTACCGGGTTGATAGGCTACGTGTGTAAGCATAGTAATATGTTCAGCTAAGTAGTACTAATAGATCGAGGATTTGATGATTAAAAATTTTTAATTCATGGTCTCGATAGAACAAAAATTATTGCGGGGTGGAGCAGTGGCAGCTCGTCGGGCTCATAACCCGAAGGTCGTAGGTTCGAATCCTGCCCCCGCGACCATTTATATCATTTTATTATGAAATAAAAAAGGTATTTGATAAAATTAAGTTTTCTGGTGGTTTTAGCGTATTGGTCCCACCCGTTCCCATCCCGAACACGGAAGTGAAACGATACAGCGCTGACGATACTTGGATGGCAACGTTTTGGGAAAATAAGTCACTGCCAGATTATATATAAAAAAATTTAGGTATAAAAAAATTGACCAATAAAATAGAAGAAAATATAGCCAATATAGCCTCTGACACAGATTTAATGGAGGAATTGCTATCTACTAATCCTCCACGAAAACCTCTTAGGAGAGGTGAAATAATTGACGGAATAATAATGGAGATTAATGATGGAGGTCTCCTACTCAATATAGGTCACAAATCAGAAGGTATTGTTCCCTCAAGAGAGATGAGGTCTTATTCTAAAGAAGATTATGATAAATTAGAATCTGGTTCAGAAGTTGTAGCATTGGTAATAAATCCCGAAGATGATGACGGTGCAACAATATTGTCTGTTGATAAAGCTCGTGGAGAGAGAGGATGGAGAGTTTTAGAAAAGGCTAAAGAGGAAGATAAACCTGTTGATGGTATTATTATTGGATCTAATAGAGGCGGAGCAGTAGTTCAGGCAGAGGATGTTCAAGGTTTTATACCTCTATCACAATTAGTTGGTCCTGCAAGAGAACTCTTTGTTCCTAAAAAAGAAAACGCCAAAGATGGTTTTATAGGTATGAAAATTACCTTTAAAATATTTGAATTAAATAGAAGAAGAAACAGAGCAATTTTTTCTGAGAAAGCTGTTTTACAACAAGAAAGAGCAATCAAAAAGAAGGAATTGATAGAAACACTTCAAGTTGGGAATATATTGAAAGGTAGAATTGTTGGAGTTTCTACTTTTGGTGCGTTTGTTGATATTGGTGGCGCTGATGGACTTATTCATATATCAGAACTTTCTTGGGATCCAGTAACATCACCAGCTGATGTTGTTACTGTTGGGTCAGAAATGGATGTATACGTTGTTAAGATTGACAAAGAAAATCTAAAAATAGCACTAAGTTTGAAAAGGCTTACTCCCGAACCTTGGGAAATCATAAAAGATCAATTAATCGTAGGTGAAAAAATAGATGCGTCTGTAACAAAAATTACGACATTTGGAGCTTTTGTAAGAACAGATCATGGAGTTGAAGGCCTTCTGCATGTTTCAGAAATTTCACACGAAGAAATAACGTCTGTTGAAGAAATTGAAAAACTTGTCAGTGTGGGTCAAAAATTAAATCTAACAATTGTAAATGTTGATACTGAGAGAAAGAGACTTGGTCTAAGTATTATTTCTTCTGGTAAACCTAAAAGTACAGAGAATGAAGAATCTCCCTCTGAGATCTCTCAAGAAGAAACGACGTCTGAGGGAATTGATTCAAATAATCTAGATGAAACTTCTAATTTAGAGTAAATTTATAGAAAAATAATTCTAATTTATTAACACTAAATTAACTCTTTAACTATTGCCAAAAATTCAATATCAGTTGATCATTGTTAATATAGAAAAAAATTATACTAACTAATAAATTGATATGTTAGGAGGTTACTATGGCCAGTAGATTTGAAAAATTCTCAGAAAGAGCTAGAAGAGTTTTATCACTAGCACAGGAGGAAGCTACTCAATTTAATCATAATTACATAGGAACTGAGCATATATTACTTGGACTTATTAGAGAATCAGAAGGAGTTGCAGCTAAAGTACTAACAAACCTTAAAGCTGATACTCAAAAAATAAGATCTGCAGTTGAATTTATAATTGGAAAAGGTGATAAGCCTACTTCTGGTGAAATAGGCTTAACTCCCAGGGCAAAGAAAGTTATTGAACTAGCTGTTGATGAAGCTAGAAAACAAGGTCATCATTACATTGGAACTGAACATTTGTTGATAGGTTTAATGAGAGAAGGTGATGGTATCGGATCTAATGTCTTAGAAAGTCTTGATTTATCTCTTGATAACATTCGAGAAGAAACTCAGAATGTTCTTTCAAGATCTGCATCAAGCGCTGGAACTTCTCAACCTAGTTCAAATACAAAAACAAAGAATTCTACTACTCCAACTTTAGATGAAATAGCCACTGATTTGACAGAGAGAGCTGATAAAGGTGAGCTTGATCCTGTTGTTGGGAGAGAAGCAGAACTTGAAAGGGTAGTACAAATTCTAAGCAGAAGAAGAAAGAATAACCCAGTCCTCATAGGAGAACCAGGAGTTGGTAAAACTGCTGTAATAGAAAGATTAGCAATTCTTATGCAAGATGGTGATGTACCTGAAACTCTGCTGGGAAAAAGATTAGTTTCAATGGATATTGGTAGTCTTGTTGCGGGTACAAAATATAGAGGTGAATTTGAAGAGAGACTAAAAAAAATAGTTAAAGAACTCACAAGAAGTAAAAATTGTGTTGTTTTTATAGATGAAATGCATACATTAGTAGGCGCTGGAGCAGCAGAGGGTGCTGTTGATGCAGCTAACATACTAAAACCCGCTCTTGCTCGAGGTGATATTCAAGTCATAGGAGCTACTACACAAGATGATTACAGAAAGTACGTTGAAAAAGATAAGGCTCTTGAAAGAAGATTCCAACCTGTAACAATTGAAGAACCGGATGGAGAGTTAACTATCAATATTCTTAATGGAATAAAAGAGCAGTACGAACAATATCATCAAGTGACAATTACAGATGATGCTATAAACTCTGCAGTTAATTTGTCTGATAGGTATATCACTGACAGAAATCTACCTGATAAGGCAATAGATATAATTGATGAAGCTGGGTCTAGAGTAAGAATTAAGAATTCATTCTATCCTAAAGAGCTAAGAGATGAAAAAAAAGAACTAGACAAAATCAGAAGATGGAAAGAGGATGCTATTTCTTCACAACAATATGAAAAGGCTGCTAAATTTAGAGACGATGAGTTAGAACAGGCAACTGTTGTTGAAAAATTAGAAAAAGAATATGAATCATCTAAAAGTAAAGAGGCAATACAAGTAACTGAGGATGATATATCTGAAGTAGTATCAATGTGGACAGGTATACCTCTCAAAAGGCTAGATAATGAGGACAAAGAAAGATTAAAAAATATTGAAAATGTTTTAAGCCTTGATGTAATAGGGCAACATGATGCAATAGAATCTATATCTAAGTCTGTTAGAAGAGCCAGAACAGGTTTAAAGGATCCCAAAAGACCAATTGGTGCTTTTTTATTTTTAGGTCCTACAGGAGTTGGTAAAACTCATCTAGTAAAAAGACTTTCGGAATTTTTGTTTGGTACTGAAGATGCTATGGTCAGATTTGATATGTCTGAATATAGAGAAAGGCATTCTGTAACTAGATTAATAGGTGCACCTCCTAGTTATGTTGGGTATGAAGATGGAGGACAATTAACTGAAGCAGTGAGAAGGAAATCTTATTGTGTAATTTTATTGGATGAGATCGAGAAAGCTCACGAAGAGATATATAATATTTTACTTCAGGTTTTTGAAGATGGAAGACTAACAGATGGTAAAGGAAGAATAGTAGATTTCAAAAACACCATTATTGTAATGACTTCAAATCTAGGCTCTCAGAAAATCTATTCAGAAGGTAAGCTTGGTTTTGCAAGTGATACTTCATCAAACTCTATGGATCACAATGCCTTTGAAGAAAGAGTATTGAAAGAAGTTGAAGACCCAATGAATGGATTTAGACCTGAATTCTTAAATAGACTAGATGATAAGATTGTTTTTCATCCACTCAGTAGTGAAAATATATATGAAATTGTAGATATTTTAATGAAAGAAGTAGGTTCAAGATTGATTGAACATGGTCTAAATCTTAGCTGGACAGCTGGTGCTAAGAAATATTTGGCAGAAGAGGGTTTTGATCCTAAAATGGGTGCCAGGCCTCTAAGAAGGACAATTCAAGAAAAAGTTGAAGATCGCCTATCGGATGATTTATTAAATGGTAAATACAGTGCAGGTGATACTATTGAAATTGATTCTTCCAATGATGGTTCAGAATTAAAAATATCTAGGAAAATAACTAGTATAGAAAAAACATCAGCTAAAGAGTCAAAATAGAACAAAAAATTTATTGTTTTATTTTGATAAAATGTACCCTAAGAATCTAATTTTCTATGTCGAAAGCTTACTTAAATCTTATAGGTGGTCTTAGTGGAGATATGTTGTTGTCTTCATTATTTGATGCAGGCCTAGATCATAAATTGTTACATTCTGAACTAAAGAAATTAAATTTTATAGATTTTGAATTTTCTATTTCTAAAACCTTTAGGCATAATATTGAAGCTACACACACAGATGTAATAGTAAAAGATCAAAAAAAGTGGACTTGGTCAGATTTTTATCATGTAGTTAATGATTCAAATCTAAATAAAACTATTAAGAATAATGTAATAAATTGCTTCGATTTATTAAGAAATGCTGAAGAGGAATTTCATAAAGAAAAAAATCCTCATCTTCATGAACTAGGAACCTCCGATACTCTAGTAGATATATGTGGATTTTTTATAGCAATGGATATCTTAAGAATTGAAAAATTATTTAGCTCTCCTATACCAGTAGTACCCGGCTCAATCAAAACAAGTCATGGTAGCCATAATACACTAGCTCCGGCAACAAAAAATATTGTAGAAAAATTAAATATCCCTATGAGATATATGAATCACTCTTCTAATATTGAAACTATTACACCTACAGGTATTTCAATAATTGGAAGTTTTGCCGTTTTTAGGAATTCTGTTGATATTAGACCTACTAAAACAGGTTCTGGAGCAGGTTCAAAAACTTTTGAAAATTTTCCAAATGTTATTACAACAATAATTGATGAAGATATCAGAGATTCTCTTTCAAAAGATATTAAGGCTTTATTAGAAACTAATATAGATGATATGTCTCCTGAGCTTTTAGGTAGATTTGTTGAGTATAGTATTTCATTAGGCGCTCTCGATACTTGGATTACTCCTTATTATGGTAAAAAAAATAGATTAGGTCATAAATTGACTCTTTTGTGTAATATAGAAGATACAGAAAAATTTTCTAACCTTATTATTGATGAAACTTCCTCTCTAGGAGTTAGGTTATCTAAAATAGATAGACTTGAAGCAAATAGGAAAATAATGCTATTTGATTCTTCTTTCGGTAAAATAAATATCAAAATGAAATATATTGATAATGAATTACATTCTGTAAAACCTGAGTTTGAAGATATAAATAAAATCTCGAAAGATACTGGTAAGTCCTTATTATCAATTAGTAAACTTATAGAATATGAAATAAATAAAGAATTTTTTTCATAATTTGATTATTACCTATTTTTCTTTATAAGAACCTTGCATCATAAGATATAATTACAAATATTGCCTCAGTAGCTCAGTTGGCCAGAGCAGACGACTTGTAATCGTCAGGTCGGGGGTTCGAATCCCTCCTGGGGCTCCATTATCTTAATTTTTTATGCAGGGGTTGGGGAGTGGTTAAACCCACCTGTCTGTAAAACAGGCGCTTTATGCTTCACAGGTTCGAATCCTGTCCCCTGCACCACTCATTGAGTATTATAAAATTGCCCACATAGCTCAGTGGTAGAGCGCGTTCTTGGTAAGAACGAGGTCGGAAGTTCAATTCTTCTTGTGGGCTCCAAAATTTTATTTATAATTGGTCAATTTATATCTGATTTAGGAAAATAAAACAAAATATATGTAAAAATTTGTAAAAACAGTATAAAATGTATAAATGCGCGATATTAAATCATATTTGGATTTAATGCATAAATTAGAAAAATATAAATGATGGAGAATTGATAAGAAATGTCTAAACAAGTATTTGATAGAAGTAAACCACACGTTAATGTTGGTACCATTGGTCACGTTGATCATGGAAAAACTACCCTGACAGCAGCTATTGCTACTGTTCTTTCACACGCTCAAGAAAATGTGACAGCTAAATCTTTTGAAGAAATAGATAATGCTCCAGAAGAAAAAGAAAGAGGAGTAACTATTGCAACTTCTCACACAGAATACGAAACTGATACAAGGCATTATGCACACGTAGACTGTCCAGGTCACGCAGACTATGTAAAAAATATGATTACAGGAGCAGCTCAAATGGATGGAGCTATTCTTGTAGTAGGAGCTGATGATGGACCTATGCCTCAAACACAAGAACATATTCTTCTTGCTAGGCAGGTAAATGTACCTAGAATAGTAGTGGCCTTAAATAAATGTGATCAAATGGAAGACGAAGAGTTATTAGAGTTAGTTGAACTAGAAGTTAGAGAACTCTTATCTAAATACGATTTTCCTGGTGATGATATTCCTATTGTAAGAGTTTCTGCTCTTAACGCTCTAGAAAATGCTGAAGATCAAGAAAACAAATGGGTTAAATCAATACATGATTTGGCTCAAGCTGTTGATGATTATATTGAAATACCTGATAGACCAGTGGATCAACCATTTCTTATGCCAGTTGAGGATGTCTTCTCTATTAAAGGAAGAGGAACTGTTGTTACAGGTAGAGTTGAAAGAGGTGAAGTCAAGGTCAATGATGAAATTGAGATCGTAGGTTTTGGTAAGCAAGAAAAAGTTGTTGTTACTGGTGTAGAGATGTTCCATAAAACTTTAGAGTCAGGAATACCTGGTGATGCTGTTGGTATATTACTTCGAGGTATTGAGAGAGAAGATATTGCAAGAGGAGCTGTTCTAGCTAAACCAGGATCAATATCTCCTAAGCAGAAAGCTAAGGCTCAAGTATATGTTCTTACCAAAGATGAAGGTGGAAGGCATACTCCTTTCTTCACAGGATATAAGCCACAGTTCTACATAAGAACAACTGACGTAACTGGAGAAGCTCATTTAGAAGCAGGTACCGAAATGGTTATGCCTGGTGATAATACTGAGATGGATATAGAACTAATGTACCCTGTAGCTCTTGAAGAAAACCTAAGATTTGCTATCAGAGAAGGTGGAAAAACTGTAGGATCAGGTGTTATTACATCTATTTCCTAAATAACTAGGTAGAAAATCATGGCAAAGAAAAGTGCTGTACGTACTGTTTTAACACTTGATTGCGAGTGTGGAAAATATAGTTATCATACAGAAAAAAATAAAAGAAATACTGAGGTAAGATTAGAGCTTACTAAATATTGTCCTCCCTGTAGAGAGAGAAAAACATTTAAAGAAAAGAGATAAATTTGTCTACTCAACCTCCTAAGATAACCAAAAAAGGTTTTGCCCCCATTTCATTTTTTTCTGAAGTAATAGGAGAACTAAGAAAAGTTACTTGGCCTTCAAGACAAGAAGCAACTCGATTAACGATTATGGTTCTAGTTCTATCTATCATTATTGGTATTTTTCTTGGACTATTTGATATGATTTTCTCAAGATTTTTTTCAATATTATCAAATACTTAGTATAAATTTTTATGGTAAAAGAAATAGACAATAATATAGATGAGGCTAGATGGTATATTTTACACACCTATTCTGGTCATGAAGATAAAGTAATGACAAACCTAACTCAAAGAGTTGAGAACTTGGATTTATCAAAAACTATTCATGAGGTATTAGTTCCATCTGAAGAAAAAATAGAAATTAAAGATGGTGAGCGCCAGGTAGTCAATAAGAAAATGTACGCAGGTTACTTACTTGTAAAAATGATTATGACTGATGATTCATGGTTTGCTGTGAGAAACACTCCAGGTGTTACTGGTTTCGTATCTGCTGAAGATGAAACAGATAGAAGGCCTAAACCAGTGCCATTAGAAGCCCATGAAGTTGAAAGAATAATGAATCGTATGAATAGTGGTACTCCTTCAGTCTCTGTTGGATTAGCTCAAGGAGATTCTGTGAAGATTTTAGATGGACCTTTTGCTGAATTTATGGGAACTGTTGATGTTGTTAACAAAGAAAGAGGAAAAGTAACTGTTCATGTCTCTTTCTTTGGGCGAGAGACTCCATTAGAATTGGACTTCTTACAAGTAGAAAAAGCATAAAAGGATAATATTTTGGCTAAGAAAGTTATTGGACTCATAAAATTACAACTTCCAGCTGGAAGTGCTAATCCTGCGCCTCCTGTTGGTCCTGCACTAGGTCAACACGGTGTCAATATTATGCAATTTTGTAAAGAATATAATGAAAAAACTAAAGAACTTTCCGGATCGATTGTCCCTGTTGAGATAGAAGTATTTTCAGATAGATCTTTTAGTTTCACATTAAAGAGTCCTCCCGCATCAGATCTTATTAAGAAAGCAATTAATAAAAAAAGTGCTTCTGCAACACCTGGTGTTGAAATGATTGGAGAAATATCTAGAGCCCAATTAGAAGAAATAGCAAAAATTAAAATGGAAGACCTCAATGCATATGATATGGAATCTGCAGTAAAAATCCTAGCAGGTAGCGCTAGAAGTATGGGTGTAATAGTAAAGGAATAATAAATTGAAAAGAACATCAAAAAGATTTGCTGAAATAAAGTCTAAAATACAAGATCAAAAATTCAATTTGGAAGAAGCTATTAAGCTACTTAAAGAGTGCGCAACTGCAAAGTTTGATGAAGCTATTGAGTTTCATATAAAGACTAATGCTGATCCTAGGCACGCTGATCAACAGATTAGACAAACCTCTGATTTACCAAATGGTACAGGTAAAAATGTAAAGATATTAATTTTTGCCGAAGGTGATACAGGCAACCAAGCTCTTGAAGCAGGAGCAGAATTCATCATAGATGACGATATAACTAAAAGAATCGAAGAAGGTTGGGATGACTTTGATGTTGCTATAGCAACTCCAGAAATGATGCCTAAAATAGCTAAACTAGGTAAACACCTTGGTAGAAAAGGACTAATGCCTAATCCAAGATCAGGAACTGTTGTTACAGAAGATAAGTTAGTTGAAGCAGTTGAAAAAGCTAATAAAGGGAGAGTAGAAATCAGAATGGATAAAGATGCTAATATACATACTAGAATAGGATTATGTTCTTTTTCTGCAGATCAAATTGCTCAAAATCTATCATCAGTATATTCAACAATAGTTAATAATAAACCCGAGGGTGTCAAAGGAGCTTTTATAGATTCTGCCTCTATTTGCTCAACTATGGGACCAGGAATTGACCTAGATTTAGAAACACTTCAAGGCAGTATTGTTAATTAATTAAATTTTAATGATAGAATTAAACTACTTAAGACAACAGGTTGCTATGCTATAAATCCTGTCGAGGTAAATAGTATATATTTTTTAATTTCAACCGGTCTTATAAAGAACCGGTTTTTTTTTGGGAAAAATCATGCCAACAAAAAAGAAAATTGAACAAGTTGAAGAACTAGCAGATCTATTTAATAATTCTGACACAATAATAATGGCAGAATATAAAGGAAGTTCTGTTTCAGACTTAAGCTCCTTGAGAAAAGCCTTAAATGATTCTTCTGCAAAATTTAAGATAGCAAAAAATACTCTTGCTAAACTTGCTGCAGAAAAAACTGAAAAAAAATTACTTGCAGATGAAATTAATGGTCCATTAGGATTTATTCTTTCAAATGAAGATCCTTCTAAATTAGCAAAAACACTTTTTGATTTCACTGAAAAAAATGAAATTGAGTTCAACATAACTAAAGGATTTATTGATAATCAAATTGTGGATGAATCGACTTTATTGAAACTTTCAAAATTACCTACAAAAGAAGTACTATTAGCTAAAATTATGGGTAGTATGAATAGTCCTCTTACTAACTTAGTATTTGTTTTGAATGGTACAGTGCAAGCTTTGACAACAGTTTTACAAAGATATGTTGAAAAGGCAGAGGAACCAAAGGCAGA
>JAKUNJ010000012.1 GCA_022451965.1 Dehalococcoidia bacterium
GCTGAACTGTTGACCATGCAGAAACGGTAAATGTGTTTACTGCAGATGAGTAATATCCTATGAAGAAGTCATCTGTGTCAGCTACATCACCAGCACCAGTTGCATCACCACCATTAGCAGTGTTAGATATAACCGTTACCATTGGAGAGGAAGCTGTATTTGTTGCGGAATCACCATTTGCAACAGAAACTATCTGATAAACAGCTGTACTCTCAGTACAAGTACCACTCCATGCTGTACCACTCCATGTAGGAGTTTGGCCGTTAGCACAAGTTTTAACATTAATTTCATCAGTTAAGTCACCATCACCGTCTGAGTCTATAACAGGGCTTCCTGCTAGACCTTGTAGAACAGGTGTCATTCCAGCTCTGTGAGTAGCTGAAGCGTCTGCAACATCATTCACTCCGGATCGAGTTGCCACCAATGCATTTAAATCGTCTTCAATAACTGTGATAACAACTTTATTTGCGTCCAGAAGGTGAGAATTCTGAGTTGCATTTGCTGTATCTACATCAGTCATTGTGGCATAAACTGTTGAAGCAAATACTCTGTCAGCAGGATTGGACCTAGCTGCTGGAGGACTAGCTTCAGTAGTCTTTTTCGTAGCCTTGTTTGTTAATTCAAGCGTAGCTAGTTTTTCTGCTTGCACTACTTTAGAACTATCACCGGTCAACATTACTGCTGGAACCAATATAGAAAGTGCCATCACAAAAACAATTGCTCTGCTCGCATATTGTCGTATATTATTCATCTCGATACTACCTCTCGTGAATATGTTATTTGTAAAAGTCTCAACGTCAAAACACATTAAACGTGCTATGCCGTTAATAAACCTTATCTTACTTTATCTAATAATCTTATATAAATCAACTAATCTTAATACGAATTTACTTCAAAGTGTTTCTTTTTCTTTAAATTCACATTAATTTAGATATCAGATGAAGCTAAAATAACGCTATGTAAAAAATATAACTCAGAATAAATATCAAGGTCAACATTATTTTTTACGAGTTTTTATTAAATTTGTAAAAAAAATGTAAAATTTATATTTTTTACAATTATTTAACATTTCGTGAGCTTTGAATTCATCTCCCTAAAAAACATTAAATCTCTAAGTCCCTTTAATTAATTAACAACTAGTGAAATTTCTCATTCAAATTTAAGCCCTTAGATTTTTTTAAAAAGGATTTTATAGACATAATTGATTTGTTAGGGGAAATTATTATTTAGATTCTTTGGGGAAATTTTTATTAAGAGGGAAATTTAATCTTTTTTATCTTGAAGGTAAACTTGCATATTTTCTAGAAAATCTTGATTACTTTTTGAGACTTTCAGTCCATCAACAATTTTTTCAGTCCAAGTCTTCTCATTGTTTTCAGATGGAAATGCAGCCATAATTCTTCTGATTTGAGTTATTTTTGATAAAGTTGTTTCATTTTGCAAAAGTTCTTCATGCCTAGTACCACTCTTTTCAATATTTATTGCGGGCCAAATTCTTCTTTCAGCTAATCCTCTATCTAAATGAAGCTCCATATTTCCTGTGCCTTTAAATTCTTCATATATCAAATCATCTAATCTACTACCTGTATCAACAAGAGCTGTCGCAATTATAGTCAAACTACCACCTTCTTCACAATTTCTTGCAGCTCCAAAGAATTTTTTAGGAGGATATAGTGCGTATGGATCCATTCCGCCTGACAATGTTTTTCCTGATGAAGGTACGGCTATATTATAAGCTCTACCTAATCTAGTTAAGGAATCTAAGAGTAGCACAACATTTTGACCAGATTCCACAAGTCTTCTTGCTCTCTCAAGAGCAGTTTCAGATGTTTTGCAATGGTCTTCTACAGGTTCATCAAAAGTTGATGAGAAAACCTCTCCATTAACACTTCTTCTCATATCAGTTACTTCTTCAGGTCTTTCACCAATAAGAGCTACTATTAGTTTTATATCTGGAGAATTTTTCTCTATGGAATTTGCTATGTCTTTAAGTAAAATAGTTTTTCCAGCTTTAGGAGGAGCTACAACAAGTGCTCTTTGACCTTTACCAATAGGAGATACAAGATCTATTATTCTTGAGGATATTTTCTTTGGATCACTTTCTAAAATAATTTGTTCGTTTGGATAAATCGAGGTAAATTTATCAAACTGAATCCTATTCTCTATTTTTTCTAGGGATAGTCCATTAACTGCTTCTACTTTTGTTACTCCAGGATATCTTTGAGATCCACCTTCATCAGGAAATTCAATTTGTGCTAAAACAAAATCCCCTGGCCTGAGTTTATTTTTTCTAATAATTCCTCTGGAAACGTGAATATCATTTGGAGAATTTTTTTGACCAGGAGGTCTCAAGAACCCAAATTGGTCAGGCAGTATATCAAGAATTCCTGCTCCAATAGTTGCATTTTTTTCTTCTGCTTCAATGGAGTAAAGAATATTAATTAAATCTGTTCTATCCTTAGGAGATTCTTTTACTTTTTTCTCTTTTGCTAACTTAACAAGCTCTTTGTTATCAAGATCTGAAAAGTTTGTAAGATCAATTGTATTTATTTGAGATCTGGATTTTGAAGAATTTCTCTTCGTGTCTCTTTTATCAGATTTGTCATTGTTCACATTAGAGGAACTTGATATCTTCTTTCTTTTATTTGGTTTTTCCTCAGAATCATACTTTTCTGTTGTGGATGTAGTCAAAATTAATTTCCCTCAATGAATTATTTATTTAAGCTTTTTGAAAAAAATGTATTTAAAATAGAGATTAAAAAAGGGGAATTCAAAAAACTTTATGTTTGAACAATTACAATTCTATACTATAAAAAGCTCATAGGTCAAATATAGACAATTTTATAACTTAAACTGTGCACCAATCTTTTTTTGATTACCACAAGCCTTAACGAAATAATTAAACAATGGATGAGGTCGATCAAGTCTAGATCCAAATTCAGGGTGAAATTGACTTCCAATCATGAATGGATGGCCTGAAATTTCAGATACTTCAACTAGATTATTATCAGGACAAATACCTGAGGTAATTAATCCATTTGAATTTAATTTTTCCTTATAAAAGTCATTAAATTCATACCTATGTCGGTGTCTTTCAGTAATTATTTCTTTTTTATAAATTTTACTGGCTAATGTTCCTGGGCTAAGATTACAGCGATAAGCTCCAAGCCTCATAGTACCTCCTGTTTCTTGCAGACCTTTTTGAGATTCAATTATGTCAATAACAGGATTAGAGGTTTCTGAATCAAATTCAGTTGAGTTGGCATCTGATAGTCCTAAAACATTTTTAGAAAATTCAATAACCATTATTTGCATTCCTAAACATAATCCAAGATATGGGAGCTGATATTCTCTACAAAATTTTGCTGCTTCAATCATCCCAGAAATCCCTCTCTCTCCAAAACCACCAGGAACTATCACTCCAGAAAGTTCCCCAAGACTATTAATGTTACTCGATGATAGGTCATCGGAATCAATCCATTTGATTTTTACCTTACTAGAATTATTAGCAGCTGCATGCCTAATTGCTTCAGACACTGATAAATAAGAGTCAGGAAGCTCAACATATTTCCCTACCACGCCTATCTCAAATGAATCTTCAGAATTATGAATATTTGAAGAAAGTTTTTTCCAAACAGAAAGATTTGGATTTTTTTTCTTATATCCCAATTTTGATTCAACAATACCTCCTAATCCTTGTTCCTCTAAATGAACAGGTATGTCATAAACACTTTGAAAATCTCTTAGAGAAATAACATTTTCAGGAGGAACATCACAATAAAGAGATATTTTATTTTTGATTGATTGATCTACTTCCTTTTCTGATCTACAAATAATTGAATCCGGTTGAATACCCATTCCTCTTAAGGCTTGTACAGAGTGTTGTGTTGGTTTAGTTTTTACTTCATCAGAAGTAGATAGATATGGTAATAGAGTCAAGTGGATATAAAAAACATTATCAGTTGTAGATTCATTTCTAATTTGTCTAATAGCCTCAATAAAGGGTTGCCCTTCTATATCTCCAACTGTTCCACCTACCTCAACCAGTAAAACATCTGCTTTACTAGAATCTGCAAGATCAAAGATTTTGGATTTTATAGAATCCGTAACATGAGGAACTGTTTGAATAGTACCACCTAAATAAAAGCCTGATCTTTCTTTATTTAAGACTTCTGTATAAATTTGACCTGCGGTAATATTTGATTTTTCCGAGAGTTCAACGTCCATGAATCTTTCATAATGACCTAAGTCTAAATCAGTTTCACATCCATCCATAGTTACAAAAACTTCACCATGCTGAAATGGAGACATTGTTCCTGGATCTACATTTAAATAGGGATCTAATTTGATAACAGATACTGAGAGACCTCTAGAAATTAGCAGTTTTCCTAAAGATGCGGCTACTATCCCTTTTCCAAGGGAACTAACAACCCCACCTGTTACAAAAACATAATTCAATATTATCTCGTTTTATATAGCTATGAATATTATTATAAACAATATTCATAAGTATTCTTTATGATTATTGATTTTATTTAACAATGTTAGAATATTCCATGTTAAAATATAATAATATTCTAAAAATGGGCACTTATTTACGCTTAAATTATGGAAATATCAAAAGAAGAATTCAAAAACATAGCAGATTTATCAGCGCTTTCAGTTGATAAAATAAATGATAATCTTAGGTCAGATTTAGGAAAAATAATATCAAGATTTGAATCTCTAAAAAAAATTGATACTGAAAAAATTTATCCTACCGCACATGTTACTAATTTAGAAAATAGTCTGCGGGAAGATATTTCAGAAAAAGGAATAGATACAGACGATATATTATCAAATGCTCCAGAAATTAATTCAGGAGAAATAAAAATTCCAAGAGTTTTCGAAAATGAATAAGCTTGATTATTTATCCACTTCAGAATTATCTAATTTGATTAAGAATAAAGAAATTTCTTCTGAAGAATTAGTTCGATATACCTTAGACGAGATAAAATCTAAAGACTCAAAAATAAATTCATTTATAACAATTAATGAAGAATATTCAATTGAACAAGCAAAAAAAATAGACAACAAACTAAATAGTAAAGAGATCAATCATGGTTACCTTACTGGAATTCCTATTTTGCTAAAAGATAATATTTCTACAAAAGCAATAAAGACTACTGCAGGATCAAAAATACTTGAGAGCTACATACCTCCATATGACGCTCATGTGACAAAAAGAATAAAAGATAATGGAGGAATTATTATAGGTAAAGGTAATTTGGATGAATTTGCTATGGGTTCCTCAAATGAAACATCATTTTTTGGAAATGTAAGGAATCCCTGGGATGTAGCTAGAGTACCAGGAGGATCTTCTGGAGGACCAGCTGCAGCAGTTTCAGGAGGATTAGTTTCATGTTCTTTAGGAAGTGATACAGGTGGCTCCATAAGGCAACCTGCTTCACTTTGTGGAGTAAGCGGGATGAAACCAACTTATGGATTAGTTAGTAGATATGGATTAATTGCTTTTGCTAGCTCTCTTGACCAAATTGGACCTATTGCAAGAACTGCGAAAGATTGCGGAGAAATACTAAATGTAATATCAGGAAAAGATGAATATGATTCTACATCTTTTGAAAGGTCTTTTGGGGACTTTAATTCTAAAATAGACCACGAAATTAAAGGGAAAAAGATAGGTGTTCCTAAAGAGTATCTCAATAATTGTGATCCAAAGGTAAAAGAGGTCATTAAAGAATCCACCAAAGAATTTGAAAATTTAGGTGCTGAAATCATTGAAATTTCATTACCTCTTACAGACTATGCATTGGATGTTTACTACATTATAGCCCCATCTGAAGCATCTTCTAATTTATCAAGATTTGATGGTGTAAAATATGGTCATAGGAGTTCTACAAAACTAAATTCTAGATTGTCATTAGTAGAATCAAGAACGGAAGGTTTTGGAGATGAAGTAAAAAGAAGAATAATGATTGGAACTTATACTCTTTCTGCTGGATATTAT
>JAKUNJ010000013.1 GCA_022451965.1 Dehalococcoidia bacterium
ATATGTTGGTTGGTTTGGTGTCTTAATGATTCCATGTCTACTTACAGCTGCAGCTTGTTTTATTGTTGCGTTTATAGCAGCTCCTCCTGTGGATATTGACGGCATTCGTGAGCCAGTTTCTGGTTCTTTCTTATATGGAAACAACATCATCTCAGGGGCAGTCGTTCCAAGCTCAAACGCAATCGGACTGCACTTCTACCCAATTTGGGAAACATCTACTCTCGATGAGTGGTTGTACAACGGAGGACCATACCAACTTGTTATCTTTCACTTCCTTATCGGTATCTCAGCTTACATGGGACGCCAATGGGAACTTAGTTACAGACTAGGTATGCGTCCTTGGATCTGCGTAGCTTATTCAGCTCCAGTGTCAGCAGCTTTCGCTGTATTTCTTGTATATCCTTTTGGTCAGGGATCATTCTCTGACGGTATGCCTTTAGGTATATCAGGTACGTTTAACTTCATGTTCGTGTTCCAAGCTGAACATAACATCCTAATGCATCCTTTCCACATGGCAGGTGTAGCAGGTATGTTTGGGGGATCACTCTTTAGTGCAATGCACGGTTCTTTAGTTACATCATCTCTAATCAGAGAAACTACAGAAGTTGAGTCTCAGAACTACGGTTACAAGTTTGGACAAGAAGAGGAAACATATAACATCGTTGCAGCTCATGGCTACTTCGGTCGTTTAATCTTCCAATATGCTTCATTCAACAACAGCAGAAGTCTTCACTTCTTCCTAGCTGTATTTCCAGTTGTTTGTGTATGGTTAACTTCAATGGGTATCTGCACAATGGCATTTAACCTTAATGGTTTCAACTTTAACCAATCAGTTGTTGATGCTAACGGAAAAGTAATTCCTACATGGGCTGATGTTCTTAACAGACAGAGTTTAGGTATGGAAGTAATGCACGAGAGAAATGCTCACAACTTCCCTCTCGATCTAGCATGTTCTGAATCTACTTCAGTTGCCCTATCTGCTCCAGCTATAGGTTGACTTTAGAGGTTTATTACCGCTAGTCTATAAAAGGTACGTGGTTCTCTCCATGTGCGTGTGTGCAAAGTAAAGTGGTTGACCCAGAGGTGGTGCTCTGGGTCTTTTTTTATGTATACAAAGTAGAATTAGTAAAAGTGTTTATAGTCCTATGCAGATGAATACCGGATTTGATGGCAGCATGATAGATCAATTATTAGAAACTGCTGAAGATAAGAAAGAAAAAGAAGATGAAGAATTAGAAATAGAGAGAAAATATTATCAGAAACCTGATCCAGCAACAGATCCTTTACAGGCTGCTAATTTTCTACGTAATTTTACACAAGGGATGATGTAGAAGATGGGTGAATTTGATACTGACTACAAACTTTTTTATAGACCCATGTTAGATTTTGGTTCTGGAGTTGGGATAAATGAAAGTATGAGAAAATACAACCTTGAAGAGATGAATAGAAGAAATAGAGAAGAATTTGAGATGGATAACATTGGTATGTCGGATAATGAAAATTTAGATTTTTTACAAGATTTTTTAGTTGCTAAAGGATATAACAAATTAATCCCTGAAGGTTTACGTGATAAATATAAAAGAGAGGCTGATATTGAGAAGTATTTAAAGAATATGGATAAATTAAGACAACGTGGGATACTATCATAATTATTTAACGTAGAATTAGGAAAACAGTATTAATTGCAATGCCTATACCTACAGAAAGTTTTCTAAAAAAATTTTTAAAAGAGTCTGGGGGTAAATTCCCTACTGTTCCTGAAATGCAAAGAGGCACAGGTTCTTTAGAGCAGAATGCTCGTGATTTAACAATGATGAATGGCACTACTGACATGATGGGAATGCCAAGTCAAGGTGCTCAAGAATTAGCTCAAAATGTAGAGCAAAATAAAAAAACTGGAATTTTGCAAAGAGTCGCTGGATTTTTAAACAAATTAAATCCTTTTGATAATATGTTTCCTGACAATAGAGTAGATTACACTAGTCCTGATGGAACAATTCAAAAAGTAAATCCTGATTTTTTAAAATTAATTATGAATCGTCCTGATTTAAAAGAAAGATTTGATAGTACAGGATCAATTTACAGCACTGAAATGCCATGAGAATGGCTGGGATTGGTTATTATCCTAGTTTTCCTGTTAAATATTCGAATATGTACAACGATTATTCGATGGTAACAGCAGGATTAGCTGACCCTTTTCAACCACAGAAAAAAGAAAAAGCAGATAAGTGTAAATTTGTAGTGTCATATATAGGAAAGAATATTCCAAAATTTGAAATGAATAATCCTCACTACATGAGAGAGGTATCAAGATCTTATTCCGATAGTATTCCCCCTGTTATTCTTAATAAAGAGCCAATACAAAATAGATTTTAATGGCACAAGACGATTCAAAATACACTAAACCTGCCCTGAGAAAAAGAATATTTAATCAGGTAAAAGCTGGATCTAAAGGTGGTAAACCTGGTCAGTGGTCTGCTAGAAAAGCACAAATGGTTGCACAAAAATATAAAGCTCAAGGAGGAGGATATAAGGGAGGAAAAGGTAAAAAACAGAAAGATCTTAAGCGTTGGGGTAAAGAGAAGTGGATGACTAAAAAAGAATACGAAAAGAAGAAGAAAGATTAGAATAGTAATATGAAACCTAAAGTAACTATCATCCTCAATAAAAAAGTTTCAGAGGTAAGTGAATCTTGTCCTACTGCGACTATTGATATTGAAGAGAATGCAAAAAATAGAAACTGGACTATCGACAAATTTGCTTATGGTCCTCTTAATCCTGATGCTCCTGATCCCGGAT
>JAKUNJ010000014.1 GCA_022451965.1 Dehalococcoidia bacterium
TCTCCTCAACAAATGAAACAAATTTTGATGGTTTCAGGTTTTGATAGATATTTTCAAATAGCACGATGCTTCAGAGATGAAGATCTTAGGGCAGACAGGCAACCTGAGCATACCCAACTTGATTTGGAAATGAGTTTTGTTGACCAAGATGATGTTATGAAATTAGTTGAAAACCTGTACATCAGACTGATTAACTCAGTAGATAGTAATATTAAAATTGATAGAAAATTTGAAGTAATCAGATATGATGATGCTATGAATCGATTTGGTACAGATAAACCAGATCTTCGTTATTCACTTGAAATGAAAGACTTATCAGAATTAGCTGTAAGAATTAATTCTAATGTCATTCAAAATTCTTTGAAATCAGGTTCAATTCTTAAGGGATTAGTTGCTCAAAATTGGCATAATTTAGGCAGAAAAGAATTTGATAGATTAACTGAAATGGTAAAAAAGCAGGGCGCGGGTGGTCTAATTTACATATCAATTCCTGAAAATATACAAAATGATATTCCAAAATTGGATGAAACCTCAGGTCCTCTTAATAAATTTTTTACTCAGGAAAACCTAGATGAAATCATTTCAATCACCCATGCAAAACCAGGGGATGTTATATTTATGATAATTGGTCAGAAAGATGTAGTTAATACTTCATTATCTCATCTTAGGACGTATATTGCTCAGGAACAAAACTTAATTGATAGCAAAGAGATGAAATTTGTTTGGATTACTGACTTTCCTCTTTTTGATAAAGATGATGATGGATCGTGGCAACCTGCTCATCATGTATTCTCTTCTCCTCATTTAGAAGATTACGATCTATTAGATTTAGAACCTGGGAAGGTAAGAGCTAATTTATTTGATTTGGTTTGCAATGGAGTTGAGTTAGGTTCAGGTTCGATAAGAATTCATGATAGAAAATTACAGGAAAAAGTGTTCGATATTATAGGATATTCAAAAAATGAAGTTAATAATCTATTTGGTCATTTGCTAGATGCTTTTGAGTATGGAGTACCTCCACATGGAGGTATGGGGCTTGGATTAGATAGATTAGTAGCAATGCTTTGCAATGAAGAGTCAATTAGAGAGGTAATAGCATTCCCAAAGACTCAATCTGCTTCTGATTTACTATTCGGTTCTCCAGATTTTATTACAAAAGAGCAATTAGAGGACTTAAATATACTAGTTATGGAGCAAGAAGAATAAATAATATGAACATAGAAGTTAAACCAGAAAAAAATAAACAAGTAGATATAGAAATTATAGTTGATGATTTTATTGTAAATAAGCATCTTAAAACTTCAGCAACGAAAATTTCTCAATCTGTGAATATCCCTGGATTTAGAAAAGGGAAAGCCCCTTATAAATTAATTGAATCTCAATATGGAAAAGATTACATATTAGAAAATAGTTTAGACCCTATAATACAAGAAGTTGTCCCGAGTATATTAGAAGAACAAAAACTAGAATATCCTTGCGCTCCCAAAGTCGACATTTTAGAGAGAGAGCCTAAATTAAAAATTATACTTATGGTACCTCTGATGCCTGAAGTTAATTTAGGTGATTATAATTCTATAAAAAGTAATATTTCTAAAGATAAAGTTACAAAAAAGAAAATAGATGAAACTATCGACAGAATTTTAGAATCAAGATCAACTTGGGAGTCCTCTAATTCTAAATTAGATTTTCCTGGTTTTGCCAAGATAAATTTAAGTGGTAAATATAAAGAAGAAGAAGTTTTTTCAGAAAAAGAATTTGATTTCTATGCTGTTGAAAATAGTAACTTAATTGCTCCAGGAGTTGCTGAAAATCTAAAAGGTATTTCTAAAAATGAAAAGAAAGATTTTACTCTGACCCTGCCTCTTGATTGGAAAGAAGAAAATCTTCAAGGTAAAAATGTTAAGTTTGAAGTTGAGTGCTTAGAAATTCAAGAAAAAATTATCCCAAAACTTACAGATAAATTCTTGAAAGAAATTAGTCCTGAAATCAAAGGAATTAAGGAATTTAAAGATCAAATCAAGAAAGAAATTTCTGCAGAAAATGATTACAAATATAATCTTGATCTAGAAAATGAAATTATTGATAAATTGATCAATCTCTCCAAGTTTACTATTTC